>JAZOOM010000400.1:0-9602 GCA_045655025.1 Eubacteriales bacterium
TCGTAGCTCTTGTGGCCGTAGCTGAAGCGGTTCGCCTCAATGCGGCTCAGCATGCAGAAACGACCCTCGGCCGTCTCGGGGGTTGCGGGGGTTGAGGGCGCGGCGGTATCGGTTGGCGGGGCTCCCTTATCGGAGGAATCGCGGCTGCTGAGCAGTACGGCGATCACCAGCCCGGCGATCACCGCCAGAATGACGAAAATGTATATCACCACGGCATTGCCCGAGGACAAGGCCGATAGTGGGTCGTTCCCGGTCAACGCCATGGGATGCGTCAGGATCGACCACGGGAAAAAGAGTTGCATGGAATACCTCCCGACAGGTGAAAAATTGGGTCAAAGGGGAGAGTGGCGCATCACCGCAGATCTGCCCCCGACTCCTTGATGGTCTTTTGGCAAAGCGGGACGCTTCCGTCTCCCAGAATGCTGTCCAGAGTCTCGGAAAAACTCCGCTCCTCACGGGGAAGCTTCCCCGACAGGGCGGCCAGCAGACCGGGCATCAGCAGAGCGGCCAGCGCGGCGTCCCGAGCGGAGGCCTCAGATTGGGACAGCTCCATGAGCACCGCCATGTAGACCTCCAGATTCCGCCAGAGCTTGTTGCCGATGCGGAAATCCGAGAAGCGAGCCGCATAGGCCTCCAGGCGGTCGATGCGCTTCCAGGTATCCTCCTCCACGGCAAAGCGGCTGAGCAGGCTGTCACACAGGTAGTCCATCTGGCCGTAGCCGAAGTGGGCAACTGCCGACGCCCCCTCGGGGGCGGGCGCGGTGTTCTCCCCATCCCAGGCGTGATGGGTGGCCGCCTCGGAGAGGAAGGAGGGCAGATCGCAAAGGGCGGCTCCGCTCTTGAGGGACAGAACCAGCCAAAGATTCTCGGGAATGCGGTGCCGAGAGACCTCCCCGCCGGGACTTGTCACCGATACGGTAACCCCCGAGGTAGGCGCGTGGGCATGACGGGCAAAGGGCACCAGGTAGGCGGCGGCCGTCTTGGGATCCACGTCCGTAAGGGCGGCCACGTGGATACGCCCCCGCTCGCGGGCGGCGGCCTCCATTACCGACAGAAGCCCACGGGGCATGGCGGTTCCATCCTCCTGCCACCCAATGAGCAGATCGGCTTCAGTGGTCGCACCGTCCGCACTCTCCACCGAGGTCGCGGAGGCAAAGTAACCGCTCAATACCGTAACCAACGCCGAGAGTGTCTCAGCTTCCATGTCCCGCACCACCAGCAGGCGGGAGGAGGCCAGCGCGGCCAGCATAGCCCGAACGGTGTCCTCCCGCAGCAAAAGCCCGGAGGCGGCGGCGTAAGCGGACAGCTCGGCGGCCGCTTTGTCAAAGGTCAGGGATTTATCCACGTCGGCATAATGGTCGTATTCCTCCGTGTCCTCCGTATCCTCCGCGTCCTTCGGGAATTCGGGAACGTAGAGCTCGTCGTCAAACAGCGTGGTGACGGACAAGCCGGGCACAGCGTCGGCCTCCGAGAACAGGACGGCGGTATCGGCATCCAATGCCTCCTGCTCCAGAGCGGTACGCTTGCGGCGATCCATAAACTCCATGCCGAAAAAGACCGCCGATCCGATGGCCAGGATGACGGCTATCACGTTCAAAAACACGGAATCGGCCAGGGTCACGATCTCATAGACCTTCAGTCCTCCCGCCAGGCAGAGGGCCACAATGCCGGAGATCAGATTGCGTAGCGAAGATTTCATGGGCTTTCTCTCAGCCTCCATTACGTAGCGTTGGGTTTGTATGTTGGACAGCGTAGGCAGGTATTCCGCGGGATCCTCCCCATCAGGGGGTAGGACCACACTACCGCCGAAACGGGTGCGGGTCAGACGAATATCCGAAACCGACGCGCCCACGTAGACGGTGTAGCGTCCCTTTTCGATCTCGATGGGTTCATCCGGCTCAAAGTGCTCCCCCACGGGTAGGGTCACGGTAGTGGCTTCCCCGGGTTTCAGATCCACGCGAGCAAACCCCACCAGTTCCTTGCGGGGGCGCAGAACGGCAGAATCCTCCATGCCCATATAGACCTGAGCGATCTCCACACCGGCCATCTTGCCCGTGTTCTTAACGGTAAAGATCACGTTCCCGTTCTCCTCCCGCAGATGGGAGTAGCGGAAGGTGGTGTAGGACAGACCATGCCCGAAGGGGTACAGTGCGCCGCACCCCACCGTATCGTAGTAGCGGTAACCCACAAAGGAGCCCACCTTGCGGTCACGGTGGCAAGCAGCAGCCTCACGGCTGTGGGCGCACAGGGTCACGGGAAGCCGCCCCGACGGGCTGTGCGCGCCGATCAGAATATCTGCCAATGCCCCCGGAGCGGCGGGAGGCGTTACGTCAGCCCACAGAACCGCCCCAAAGGGATGAACGGCGTGGGTCACAAAAGACATATCCAAGCTCACACGGGAGGATACGACCAGAATGATCTCCTTGTCCATACGGGAAAGTCGATCACACAGGGCACGCTGAGGAGGCGGCAGGGTACGGATCCCCTCCCGCTCCATGGCGGCCTCGGCCTCGGGGGTCGTCCCCACGAACAGGAGAATTGTATCCGAGCGAGCGGCCAGCTCCAAAGCCTCCTCCGTCAAGGCATCGTCCCGACGGCCATCCTTTGCGTAGCCGCGGGCCGTTCCCGTCAGGGTGTGTCCCTTGGAGACCAGGACGGCAGTCATCCCCGACAGAGCCCCGGGATTATCCATAGCCACCGCGCCGATGATACCCATGCGGCGGGGCGTACCGAGAGGAAGCAACGGACGCTTGCTCTTTCCACCACACCGATTCTCCAAAAGAACCGCCGAGGCAAGGAAGGCATGGCGAGCCAGCGCGTCCCTATCAGCAGCGGAGAGGGCTTCGGTAGCCTTGACCCCCTCACAGGCAAAAGCGAAATCCAAAAGCCGATCCAGTGCGGCATCGATCTCCTCCGGGGAAATGGCCTCACCCGCCGAGCAAGCGGCCACAAGGTCTCCCATGGCGGCCTTTCCCTTCTCCACCGCTCCGCGTATGCGACGGTAATTGGCCAGTGCCAACCGCAGACCCTCCTCCGAGCCTCTCAGACAAATTTTCCCCTCGGACAGAGCCTTGACCGTCTCGGCGGGCGTGGCGGCATGGCAGAACAAACGGGGTTTCTCCCACGAAATTCCCACGGCGGGTCGATCCCCCTCGGTGACAAAACCGGCGTATCCACCCACGCGGGACAGCGTGCGGAAAGGTACGTGAAGGAACGTGCGGACAAAGCGGGCCGCCTGATCCCCCTCGGTGTCTGCCCACTCCGAGGGAGTCAAACCGTAGCCTGCGGGGCTCACCGACGCCCCCGTCCGCAGAGCCCCCGTCAAAGCGGCAGAGGACAAGCGAGCGGACAGGCAAGGATCCTCCGACAGAGCATCCCCGTAGGGGGTCAGCTTGGGCTTGGGAGACGGGAGCACCAGATGGCAGCCGCCACGGGCAAGCTCCTCGCGGCACAAGGCCTCGGTCACCTCTCCCACCAGCTCCTCGTCCCAGGAGCAAGCCAAAAAGGAGGGTGACGGGTAAGCGGCTTTCCGCCCGGCATAGGCGTTTCTCCAACGTACCCGAGGCACCCCCAAGGCGTTCAGCCCGGGATCCTCCGTGCTATGAATATCCGTCAGCAGACGAAGCTTTTGCGCCTCGGTCAGCTGATGGATGACGTGGGAATGGTTCAGCATAGTATAGCCCTTTCCTATGGCATACCGCCCGAGATAAGAAGGCGGTCAGATCAAAAATTCTTGTACGTCTTGGACAGCGCGGGTAATCTCCTGTAGCCAAACCTCCCCTTCCTCCCTCGGCAGAGAGGGGGCAAGGATGGCAAGCAAAATCAGAAGGAAAGTCAGAAGCGCCGCGGGCCACAGAAAGCGCACCCGCCGCTTCATTTTGGAGCGTACCCGCAAGGACGTATGGGCGTTCAGACCGTCCGATACACCATCCTCCGCCGCGTAGCACCACGGCTCCTCCTCCGCATAATCCAACGCAACGCGGCCGTTTCGGATCTTATACACGTATCCGGCCGATTCTACCTCCAGAAGGCGAATGCGCACGTCGGCGCAGGCCTCCCGAATCCGAATGGCGCGGGGAGCGATGAAGCACTCTCCCAAGGTCACGGGGGGGATCTCCGCCCCCTCACAGGTCACAGTCAGCGTCTCCAGAAGATCCCCCGCAGTATCCATCTCCTCCACGGCAAACCGAAAGGAGTCCAGGGGAACGTCCTCCTCCAATGCCCATTTCAGAAACAGGCAGGGAACGCCGTCCCCCTCGGCCATGCGGTACTCCCGTACCGCCACAGGGGCATCGGGCTGAGGATGGGTATAGGGCTCTCCTCCCAAGGAGCGAAACAGCTCCTCCGCTCTTGATGTATCCGTCATACTCATGGATTCAACACCTTTCCGCAATGAAGATGGTGTGCCAACGCCCCGCAGGCGGCGCAGGCCGCTCCGCACAGGCCGCCCAGCAGAGCCGAAAGCCCCCGACTCCGCACGACCAGTGCGGCGGGATGCAGATCCGCCACAGCGGCCAGACTCCCGTGAAGCAACAGACTGACAGCCACGGCGGTGGCCACACACAGACCCACGTAAGCCAGCATCCCCGGCAGAGCGTACCCCAACGTGGGGCTCTGATCCAGATAGACACCGTCCGCCTTCCGCAGGGTCACGCAAGCGTAGGCCGTCATGCGGGGAAGCCGCACACTGCGGGTGTAGCCCCGCTGGGTCACCCGTTCGCTGACCGAGACCACGTCCAGAAGCTTACCCTTGACAGAAAAAGCGGCCACGTCGTAGCGAATATAGGCAATGCTCTCGTGAATGCGGCACTTGATGAAGGCGGAACCGTCCCGACGGATCAGCGCGTAGCGATGGAGATAGGCGCAGGAGCGGGGAGCGGGGCGGTACACTACGGCGCAACCCTCGGGGCTCACCACCCGACGAAGGCCGCGGTCTCCCACCGAGGTCTTCTCACGCCACACGGGGCGCAGAGCCAGGGACGGGTACAGCGACACCGTCAGATACAGGTACGCCGCCAAAGCGACCAGCACCGTCACGGCGCATTCTATATAGACAGCGATCTCCATACGACCGCCTCCTTTCTTGTTTTCTCACAGTTCAGATATGAGGCAATACCGATCAACGGGCACCCAACCGCCCGCCGATCAATCCCCGTTCATGTATTGGTCGAAAATATCTGCCATGTCCTCTCCCGTGATGGGGGTGTCCTGATTCCCCAGACGATCCACCAGAGCGGCGGCGGCCATTTCGGCCAAAGACTCAGGCAGAGTAATGCCATACTGCTCGGCGTAGTGCAGGGTGTATTCCTTCATGGATTGCACCTGCTCCTCGTAGGAGTTACCCATGCCGTTGACCAGATTCATGGCATCGGACAAATCTCCCATGAGATCCTCCAACTGACTGCTGCTGAAATCAGACATCTTCAAGCCCTTGGCCATGATGCGCAGAGCCATATTGGTCAGCTCCCCGGCCAGATGCTCAGTGCAGGGATTGGCCAGAAGCTCGTCGTAAATGCGTCCCAGCATGTCCCCCTCGTCCAGCTTCTTGGCGAGGATCTCGTAGTCGGGGGAGGTGAGGAGTCCTTCCTCATGGCAAATGACGTAGATGGAGACCAGCGTGTGAATGTCCCGCCCTACGCAATCGGGGGTAGACACGGCACAGACCTCCAGCAGGCCCTCCAGAAGCGGGTCTACCAGCTCTCCGCCCTGCGGACGGGGAATCTTCAAAAAGGTCATTCCCTCCAGCCACGCGGCGGCAATTTGGTTGAGAAAATCGGCAGACAGCAGCTTGGCCGCCTCGGAGCGGTCAATCTGCTCTCCCAAGCGGGACAGAGCCTCCAGCTCCTCGGGCGTCACCTTGGCGGGATCGCTGAATACCTTCATTCCGTCCAGAAGATCCCCCGCCACCGTCATACAGGCATCCACCTCACGGCGGAGCCCCACGCGGTGTCCGTTGAGGTAGGTATTGGCGGACGCGTCAAAGATCAGACCGCAGCCCATCGCCTCCAGAATGGCGGCACCGGGATCCGACACGGTAGCCTTCGCCATAGCCAGGCTCTCCTCGTCGAGCCCCACCGTGCTCCACTTGATCTTCACGTCCTCGGTATGTATCAGGAAATCCCGCAGGGTACAGAGTGTGCCCACCACAGGGGACAGCAGGATCAGCGAGGCCAATAGCCCGCATATACCGCCCGTCACACCGCTGACCAACCTGCCGTGGCGGCGATGGAAGGGGGCGTTACGGCTTTCATACCGGGGATCATCCACCTCATGAGGGAGAGGTGCGTATTTTTTGCGAACGACTGAGGCCGTGATCACTCCTGTCACCGCCCGCAAAGGCAGGAACAGCAGAACGAACAGAATGGGAGAGATCAAGGCATCCACGCCACCCTGCAAGAGCTGTCCGACGGAGGGGAATTGTTCGAGCAGGGGCTCCACCTCGGGCACAAGATCCCCAAAGACCAGATCGGCCATTGCCTTGGCAAGATAGTCCGACAGCCACACAGCCAAAGGCGCGGCCACCAGTGCCGCGACCACCAGCGCGGACAGGGACAGCACCGTGGGTGTCAATCCGCGGCGCATGCCTCGCCTGACCTCTATGAATATCCCCACAGCCACCACCAAAAGGAGCGCGGCAGAAAGTGACGTAAAAGACATGAGCAGGTCTCCTTTCCGAAGTGATTTCGGGGTTCAGTTCCCCTAAAACTTTTTTAAATATAAAACATTATAGCACAGCCACACAGGTATGTCAAGGCATATTCGGGATTTTCCCCTGACAGCCCCCGTTTTCTTCGTTGAATTTGTCCCTTGCCATGTCAACCGGATGCAATTTATAGGCACAATGCACAAAACAGGCCCGATTCGATTGTACAACCTCAGGGCTTGCATTTCGGGACATTTCATGATATACTGATGACTGAACGGAGGTAACGATTATGATCTCTTCCCATACTTCCCTGCTTCTGCAGGAAATGCGGACACCGCCCGCAGGTGTGTTCGCTCCCCACGTATTCCGCGGACAGGGCGTGGCCGCCCATCCCGACGCCCCCTTCGGGGTACGCCGCGCCGCGGGCATCGCCGCCTTGTTCTCTGCCCCCCGCCCCCACCTGTATCGGGGCGACCTCATCGCGGGCAGCATCCGCCCCCTGTGGATCGAAGCCTCCGAGGAGGAGCTGGCGGGCGCCGCGGCGGTCTGCGCCCCCTTCGGCATCCGCGGCTTCCACCACAACGGCGACCACTTCGCCCCCGACTATATCACCATCCTCACCGAGGGTATCCCCGGCATGCTCGCCCGCATCGAGGCCTCCAAGGCCGCCCATGCAAGCGAGCCCGACCGCGCGGATTTTCTCGAAAGCTGCCGCATCGCCCTCCTGGGGCTGCGGGACCGTATCGCCGCCCACGCAGACGCCGCCGAGGCCTTGATCGGAACGGAGGGTTATCATAGTGAAACCCTCACGTGCATAAAGAAAAATTGCGATGCAATCTGCGAGGGTGCGCCCGCCACCTTTGCCGAGGCTCTCCAGCTGGTCTGGATGATCCACACCGCCTTCGTATATGAGGGTCGCTACGCCATGGCCCTGGGACGGATGGATCAATACCTCTACCCCTTCTTTGAGGCTGACGTGCGTACAGGCAGGCTCACCGAGGAGGATGCCACCGCCCTTTTGGAGAACGTATTTGCCAAGATCTACGAGCGCCATGCCTACCTCGGAAGCGATGACGTGGTCAATATCGCCGTGGGCGGCGTAACCCCCGACGGCAGTGATGCCACCAACCGCCTGAGCTTCTGCATTCTCCGCGCCGTAGGCAACGTGAACCGCCCCGGCCCCAACCTCTCTGCCCGCATCGCCACTACCACCCCCGACGAGTTCCTCGACGAGTGCCTCAAGGTTATCGGTACGGGTCTGGGCTACCCCGCCCTCATGAACGATGAGGTCAACGTAGCCGCCCTGTCCCGCTACGGCTACGCCATTGAGGACGCCCGCGACTACTCCATGGTGGGCTGTATTGAGAACTTCATCACGGGCATGCAACCCCCGTGGACGGACGGCCGCTTTGACACCCCTCGCTTTCTTGAGTACGTCTTCAACGACGGCAAGGGCTACTTCCACCCCTCCGCGGGGCTGGATACGGGCTCGGTGGACTCCATCACCTCCATGGATATCCTCATGGAGCGGCTGGAGACCCAGCTGAAAGCAGGCGTCCGCGAGTACGTGGAGGGCTTCAACCGCATCAACGTGGTTCCCAACCCCGAAAATTACACCTCCCCCTTCCTTTCCCTGTTCTGCAAAGACTGCATCGACAGAGGTCTGGACATCAACATGGGCGGCGCGGTCTACCCCTCGGTTCACGGCGCGGCCCTCATGGGTGTGGGCACCCTGTGTGACTCCCTCGCCGCCGTGGAGCATGTGGTCTTCACTCATAAAGACGCCACAATTCCGGAATTGGTTACAGCTCTGAAGGAAAATTTTGTCGGCCATGAGGATCTGCGCGAAAAGCTTCTGGCCGCCCCCAAGTACGGCAACAACAATGACTTCGCGGATAAATACGCCGTGTGGTTCGTGGATTTCCTGTCCGACGAGTTCATGAAGTACAAGACCCGTGACGGCGGCGGCTACTACACCGCCATGGCCGCCAACGTCAGCAACATCTACGCGGGACACACCATCGGCGCTACCCCCGACGGCAGACGGGCAGGTGAGCCCCTGTCGGATGCCGCCTCTCCCACCTACGGACGGGATACCCGCGGCGCCACGGCCACGGTGCTCAGCGTCACCAAGCCCGACTACACCAAGGTGGCCTGCGGTACCGTCATCAACCAGAAGTATTCCCCCTCCATGTTCGAGGACGGCAAGCGGGATAAGCTCCGCGCCCTCATCCGCGTGTATTTCGCCAAGGGCGGACAGGAGATGCAGATCAACGCTACCTCCACCGAGGTGCTGAAGGATGCCATGGAGCATCCCGAGAAGTATCCCGATCTGGTGGTGCGTGTATCGGGCTTCTCGGCGCTCTACATCACCCTCGCCCGCGAGGTGCAGATGGATATCCTTGCCCGCACCCAGCAGGAATAAGCTATGATACAGCTCAATATTTCCGACATTCAGCATTTTTCCGTGGGCGACGGCCCCGGCATCCGCACCACCGTCTTCTGCAAGGGCTGCAACCTCCGCTGCCCGTGGTGCCATAATCCCGAGGCCATCCCCATGTACCCCGTTACCCTCACGTATCCCAAGGCTCACAAAACAGTCACCTACGGCCGCCGCATGACGGTAAGCGAGGTTCTGGCCGAGGTCATGGAGGATGCCGACTTCTACCGCGAGAGCGGGGGCGGCGTGACGATCTCGGGAGGTGAGCCCATGCTCCAGTACGAGGCCGTAGCCGATCTGGCCGAGGCTCTGCAAAAGCGGGGCGTGCACGTCATTCTCGATACCGCCGGATGCGTGGCGTGGGAACGCTTTATGACAATCCTCCCCTTCGTGGACACCGTGTTTTTCGACTGGAAGACCTCCGATCCCGCCTTCATGAGCGAGTGCATCCGCGGCTCCCCCCCCCCCGCCACGGCCAACCTCACACACCCGCGCGCCGCCGGGAAGGATGTCCCC
>JAZOOM010000401.1:0-2860 GCA_045655025.1 Eubacteriales bacterium
GCCCACAGCATTTTCCTTCCCCCCGCGGGTGCGCGCCAGGGGGCGTCCCCCCCCCCGACCCCCCCCCCCCTGCCGCTTTTTGTGCGGGGGCCCCCCCCCCCGGCACCCCCTGCATTACTGCAACCCAACAGCCCGATAAACCCAAATTTACCGCTCCCCCATCAATTTCCGCAACCGCGCCTCACGCCTCCGTGAACACCTTTCCGTCGGTCTCATCCAAGCGGAACAATACCACCTCGGAGGCCTGCATGCGCACGCCGTCCTCCGTACGGGCAAGCTGAACCGAGTAGGCGTAGCGGCCATCCCCGAAGGCATACACACCCGTTTGTCCCAGCCCGAACCAACAGCCGCCCGTGTCGCTGACGGCAGAAGCAGGCTTCGCGGGGGACAGGAGCAGTCCCTCCTCGCCGTTCCGTCCCGTCAGCTCACCCGCAGAGGGAGCTTTGATCGCGTCGATGAAGAACAGGGGGTAGTTGGTGAAGTCCTCCTTGCGACCGGGATACACGGCAACCAGATAAGTACGGGTAAAGGGATCGTATTCCAGATTCTGCACGCCGTAGGTGGTATTCCCCGTGTAGAAGAAGTACCGCGCCTCGGCGGGGCATCCGCTGTGGTGGGGGGCGGCTTGGGTCAGGGGCTTCCCCCATTCGTCGATCATGGCGGGGTCGTACTGCAAAATCACCTGGTGGTCGTTGTCGGTGCGATCCACGTCGCTGTACACGCCGTAGCAGACCATGATCTTCTTCTCGGAGTCGGGGGACTGGCCAAACACGGGACCGTAGGCAGTTCCGTCGATGCCGCTGCACCCCAAGCGGTGGAGGGCACCCGAAGCCTCGTCGGTCTCGGAGTAGTCCTTCACCACGTCGGGCAGATACAGGGCGGTCATGACCGATCTGCCCTGCTCATCCGTCACCTCGGCGTCCATGTTCATGGAGTCAATGGCATCGCAGTCAAAGGAAACCAGATAGAAGGCGTCCTCCTCCGCCAGCTCCTTGCCCGTGCGGCTGACGATGCCCCGTCCGATGGCATCGTGCTTCAGCTCCAGCGAGCCGTAGACACGGCGGCGGTCGGGGTCAAAGGTGATGCACCCCAAGTGACCGACGATGCCCCGAACGCTCCCCACGGGATTGCCCGCGAGGTCGGTTTTCAGCAGGATGGTGGTAAAGGAAAAGTAGATATACCCGCCCGCCTCGTCGATGGCGATGCCTTGGACGTGACCCTCGGGGTGGTAGCCGCTGTGGATGCGGGTGGGGAAATCATGAGAAGTATATGTTGAGTTTGACATCATGGTGACTCCTTTCAAATTGGGGTTTATCGGGCCGAAGGCCCGTCACGCCCGAAGGGCATCTCACGCCGCAAGGCATATCGTGTGCGAAGCACATATCGCGCCGTAGGCATCTCGTTCACCGTAAAAATGATTGAGTTTTTTGCTTTTTAGCGAGATACCCCTTCGGGGTGCGATATGCCTTGCGGCACGATATACCGCTCGGGGTGGAACCCTCGCGGTACGATATGCGCCCTTACGGGCGCGTGAATCTCCCCGACAAACCCAAATTTATCCGTAATACAGGCCATACACCCAAAGCACCGAATACCGATCCTTCAGATCCTTCGCCCACTGTAAGGCCTCCTCGATATGCGCCTCCCCGTAGGTATCGTACAGTTCGGACATGGAAAGCCCCACGGCCTCCACCATCTTCCTTGCCTCTTCCTCGTCGGGGGCTTCGGAGAGGATGGCGCGGATGCCGTCGGCGTGGGTGAGGACGAAATCATCCACCTCATCCTCATGATACCACCCGAGGCGATCCTGCTGGGCGATCACCGAGTCCGCAATGGTCGTGTAGGCCTTGCGGATGGCGGTCTCGTAGGCGGCGCGGTCATAGGCCGCGCGGGCGGGCTCGCGGCGCAGGATTTCTCCGCGAAGGCGGGCGGTCAGTACCGAGGAGTAGGCCACGTCGGTACCGTGGGGGAGGTAGGGGGTGCCGTTCAGGATGCCCGTGATCTCAAAGAAATGGGACAGGTGATGCTCGCTTCCCGAGGCGGGACGGGAGTTGCCCACGTAGGCCATGGCCACGCCCACCTCCACCAGTGCCTCCATAAGGGCGGTGACGGCTTCCCCGTCGCGGTTGGCGATGCCCTCTGCCAGATCCTTCACCCGACGGGCGGTGTTCATGACCAGATCGTACACGGTCTGACAGAAATACTCCCCGCGGACGTAGGCCGAAAGCCTCCAGTCGTTGAGGCAGGAGAACTTCCCGATGATATCCCCGTACCCCGCGCGGATCATGTCCATGGGGGCGTTCCTCAACACCTCAGTGTCGGCTACGATGGCCATGGGCGGGGTGGCTGAGGGAGTGACCTTCATGCCGTTCAGGATCATAGCCGCCCCCGCCGAGGCATATCCATCCATAGAGGGCGCGGTGGCCACAATTATATAAGGAAGGTTGTGCTTATGACCCACGAACTTACACAGATCGTTGATGACCCCCGAGCCCACACCCACAACAAGGTCGGTCTCAGCGGTAAGCTTCCCTTCTATGGCCTCCACGGATGCCTCGTCGGGAATGACCACGCCCTCCCCGGCGAAGATATGGCGGGAGGCCACAAGACCGCCCAGAATCCCATCCACCTCCCGTCCACAGGCGGCGTAGGTGTTGGTATCCGCCACCAGAAGGATGCGGGTAAAGCCCTCGCACAGAGACGGGAGCGACGACAAAGCCCCCTCGCCGATCTCCACGGCGCGGATGGGGCAGGTATGGGCACGGCCACAGGGGCAATCATGGACGGCACGAGTCAGGTCAGACATATAGGCCTCCTTCGGAATGCAGGGCGAATTCAAATTTGGGTTTGTCGGTGAGTT
>JAZOOM010000402.1:0-6621 GCA_045655025.1 Eubacteriales bacterium
AGTATTATACGTAACCCACCATCACCCTCGAAAGGAGACCCCATGGACGTACAACTGAAACGCGGCCTGCTGGATATCTGCGTGCTGGCGGCCATTAAGGACGAGGAATCCTACGGGTATCAGATCGTCAAGGACATGAAGCCCTACGTGGACATATCCGAATCCACCCTCTACCCCATCCTCCGCCGCCTGGAGACCGCCGAGCTGCTCACGGTGCGCTCCGCCGAGCATAACGGCCGCCTCCGCAAATACTACCGCATCACAGACGCGGGCCTCTCCCGTATTCAAGCCTTCAAGGAGGAATGGCGGGAGATCATGAGCATCTATGCATTCGTCACGAAAGGAGATACCGAAGCACATGGATAAGTACGATTTTCTGCTTGCGCTGGAAGCGCGGCTGGAGGGATTGCCCGAGGCCGACAGGCAAGCCTCTCAGGACTTCTATTCCGAAATGCTGGACGACCTCGTAGAGGGCGGCATGACCGAGCGTGAGGCCGTGGCCTCTCTGGGCTCGGTGGACGCTATCGCCGAGGAGATCCTTATGGATACGCCCCTGCCCAAGCTGGTCAAGGCAAAAATGAAAAAGCGCCGCCTGTCGGCTCTGGAGATCACCCTCCTCGCCGTGGGCTTTCCCATCTGGTTACCCATTCTCATATCCCTGCTTTCCGTGGTTTTTGCCATTTATATCTCCCTCTGGGCGGCGGTGATCTCCCTGTATGCCGCCAACGTGGCCATGGCCGCGTGCGCGCCCACGGGGATCCTTGTCGCAGTCCTCCTGTTCGTACAGGGTAAGGCCGCGGGAGGCCTGCTGTTCCTCGGCGCGGGACTGGTGCTGGCGGGACTGTCCATCCTTTGGTTCTTCCTGTGTAACCTCACCGCCAAGGGTGTGTGTCGGTTGGGCAAGCTCACTCTGCGGGGCATCAAGGCCTGCTTCATCCGTAAGAAAGGAGAGTAAGTCAGCATGAAAAAATCTGTTTGGATCAGTATGATCATAGCGGGCGGCCTCATTTTGGCGGGGCTGGCCTGCATCGCCGTGGGACACGGCTTGGGGGGGCATGAAGCCTTGATCGTCGGGGATCGGTCCTTTGTCGCCACCACCCTCACCCCCGAAGGGGACTTCACCTCCATCTCGGTGGATACCATCACCGCCGACGTGGAATTCCTGTACGCCGAGGACGGTGTATGCCGCGTGGAGGCCAATGACCGCAAGGGAATCGTCTACACCGCCGAGGTCAAGGACGGTATTCTGACCGTCCGCGCTGAGGATACGCGGGAATGGCACGAGCACATCGGCATCATGGAGATCGGCCATGCGTATCTGCGAGTGTACCTGCCTGCGAAGGCCTACGAGTCCCTGACCGTGGACGTGACCACGGGTGACGTGACGGTGGGGCGTGATTTCAGCTTCTCGGGGGACGTTACTCTGTCCGTAACCACGGGAGACGTGAGCTTATCCGCCTCGGTGCAGGGGGATACGCGGCTGGATGCCACTACGGGGGATATCCGGATCGAGGGAACGCACCATGCCGTGACGGTTACCTCCGGCACGGGGGACGTGAGGATTCGGAGGAGCGAGATCGACGCCCTTTCCGTCACGACCGGATCGGGGGACGTGGTACTGGAGGAGCTGACCGCCGCGGGGAAGGTCTGTGTGAAGACCACTACGGGAGACCAGAGGATAAGCGGCGTTATTTGCGGCGAGCTGGATCTGGATGTGAACACGGGAGACGTGACGCTGACCGACACCGTTGCATCGGGACATCTGCGGGCGGAGACCACCACAGGGGACGTGACCCTGACCCGCTCCGACGCCGCTACCCTGTACCTGAAGACAACCAGCGGCTCGGTCACGGGCTCTCTGCTCTCCCCCAAGGTCTTCTATGCCGATGCCACCTCGGGCTCGGTGGACGTTCCCCGATCCGCCGAGGGCGGCATCTGTGAGATCAAGACCACCAGCGGGGATATCCGCATCATCGTGGAGGAGTAAAGAAACACCCCTGTGTGAAGGGCTGATAATATATATTTCATTAACTCTTCATGACCTATTCACAGCCGTACCACCATGCATTGGGTGATACGGCTGTGTTTTGTTTCATTCTCCAAAATGGGCGGGGGAAAATTGGGCAAGGTTCCGAAATTTTCAATGCTTGTTGACATATGAATCCAAAAATGCTATAATAAGATGTTGCATTATGACCTCTGCGGAGGCTCATTCTGGACTGTCTCCTTTGTATATAGCTTATAGTAATAGATCGCATGGAACCCATTCCGGAAAGCGTAGGTATGTCTATGAATTTCAAGAACAGAAAAAGATCCTTCCTGTGGCTGCTGGCCGCGCTGGTGACGCTGACCCTGTCCGTGTCCCTTCTGACCGCCTGCACCACCTCGGGTGACGGTCAGGTGACCGACAGTACCACTGCTGACGGCGGCGAGACTGTCCCCGACGTGACGAATCCCGACAGCACGGGCCCCGACAGCACCACGGGCGAGCCTACCGACTCCACGGAGTCGAGTGAGCCCTCCGAGTCCGACACGGTGACCGAGGCTCCCACCGAGACCCCCACCGAGCCTCCCGTCATCACCCTCCCCGGTGAGGAGACCGAATCCGAGCCCTCCCAGGAGACCGAGGCCGAGACGCTCCCCTATGGTCCCACCCTGCACCCCGGTGACAGCTCCCTATACGAGGGCGTGCTGATTCACTCGGTCTACGGTACGGGCAAGAAGGGCGCGGAGGCTCTCATCTCCAACGGCTACGTTCAGCTCTACAACAACACCGACAAGGATATCTCTCTGGCAGGTGCGTCTCTCTACTACAAGAGCGACGGAGCGAATCCCTTCGATCAGTTCGTGTTCCCCGCCGAGGCTGTGATCCCCGCGGGCGGCTACTACCTGGTGCGCGCCAACTCCCCCGCCGACTTTGATCCTGCTAAGGCGGTCATGAAGGTGGAGTACTGCGACGCCGAGTGGGACGTGTACATCGACAACAAGGAGATCCGTCTCCTCCTCGCCCCCACGGGCTGGAGCATTGGCCGTGACGAGGACATCACCGTCTTTGATGATGCCGTTTCCATTTTCGTGGCTACCATGGAGTACCACAGCTCGGTCTACGCCCTGTATGACCTCTCCCGCAACAAGGTGGCCGTCCGTACCGCTATGAAGGACTACAGCGGCTACCACACCGTGAACCTGACCCGCTCCGCCAGCCCCGAGCTGCGCGACCTCCGTACCCGTACCTCGGGCGGCACGGTCAACGAGGTGGTGGGCTCCATGCTCAACGAGGTCATCTTCTCCTACGATGCGGGCATTTACGACAAGGCCTTCATTCTGAATCTGTCCGCCGAGAGCGGGTACACCATCTACTACACCACCGATGGCTCCGACCCCTCCCTGTCCTCCAACCGAAACCGTAAGGTCTACACCTCGGGCATTATGCTCAGCGACACCTCCGCCATGGGCTGGGGCCCGCTGACCCGCTCCTGGTCCTCTCCCAGCGTATCCACCCAGGTTGGTGCCCACGTCATTAAGGCGTACGCCACCAACGGCACCGATTCCACCGACGTTTTCACCAACACCTACTTCGTCACCGACGATCTGGAGAAGTACGGCGTGTCCATCATGTCCATCTCTCTGCCCAAGGACGAGGTCATCGGCTCCAATGGCTTCTACAATAACTTCCTGCTCACGGGTGCCATTACCGGCGGCCGCCGCAGGGGTGTGGGCATCATGGAGGTCTTTGATCCCAAGGGCGAGCGCGTGGGCAATTCCCGTGTGGAAATGGCGGTCAGCGGTAACGGCTCCTCGGGCTGGGCCATGAAGTCCCTCCGTATCTACTTCAAGGGCATCAACAATCAGGATTCGGGCCTTCAGTCTGATCTCAACTACGACATCTTCGGCGGCACCGCCAAGGACGCCTGGGGGCAGGCCATCACCTCCTTCTCCCGTATCATGATCCGCAACTCGGGTAACGACTGCGGTACCTCCTACATCCGCGACGCCTTCATGCAGTCCACCGCTATGGGGCTGAACGTGGATACCATGGCCACCGCCTCCACCCTGGTCTTCATCAACGGTGAATTCTGGGGCGTGTACAACGTCCGTGAGCGTTATTCCCCCGAGTACGTGGAGAGCCACTACGGCGTGAACAAGGATAACGTCACCGTTATTGAGAGTGACTATAGCCAGGTGCATACCAACACCAACGCCGACTTCGTGGTTTCCTCGGGTATCGAGGGCGATCAGGATCCCTTCAACCAGATGGTGCAGTATATGCGCCAGAACAACCTGGCTGATCAGCAGCACTACGACTATATTGCCTCCCAGATGGATATTGATTCCTTCATTGACATGTGGGTGGTCCGTCTGTTCTATGTGGCTCGCGACTGGCCCGAGAACAACATCAAGATCTGGCGCAACAAGAACCCCGACGACCCCTCCGGCTTTGATACCAAGTGGCACTTCACGCTGCTTGACCTGGATATGGGTCTGTCCTTCTACGACTTCACGACTGAGCGTGAGAACTTCTTCTGGGCCTTTGACAGCAACTCGGTCTGCGGTACCATGATGCGTGCTCTCATGAAGAACGAGGGCTTCAAGCAGCAGTTCATGATCCGCTTCTATGAGGTCGTCAACGATCACTTTACGGCAGAGTATCTCTCCGAGGTCTTTGAGGAGATGTACGCCGAGCGCGATCCCCTCATGCACCTTCAGCAGGGCCGCTGGAACTGCGATGCGGGCTTCACCTACTCCAAGTGGCAGACCGAAAGCTCTAAGATCCGCAGTTTCATCAAAAACCGCCAGAGCATCGTGCTCAGCCACTTCTACAACCACTTCGGTATTTCCGAGGGGGATCTGGAGAATCTGTCCCAGAAGCGCGTCACCGTCAGCTTCCACTCCGGCCGTACCGATGTCACCATCAACGGCGAGGCCATCAGCAACGGTGCTGTGATCAAGCTGGAAAAGGGCGAGACCAAGACCCTCCACATCGTGGCCACCGCCAAGGAGGGCTTTGTGGTGACCGGTATCACCTTCACCGACAAGGACGGCAACGTCCAGTCCGTGGAGGGCTCTCAGGTCGTCATCAAAACCGGTGCCTCGGGCTCTGTTTCCATCACCACCCAGCGGCTGGTCACCGATCCCGATGCCATCAAGAACGCCTCCATTGTGGCCGGCGCCACCTACATGTTCTACCTGACGGGGGACGGCGAGCTCTACGCATGGGGCGATAACCGCTACGGCGTGCTGGGTCTGGGCGCGGAGCAGTCCATTGTGAAGGTGCCCACCCACGTCATGAGCGGCGTAGCCAAGGTGGTTACCTCCGCCGGTAATGCCTACGAGAACGGCGATACTACGTTTGCCACCGCAATTCTGACCACCGACGGACGCCTGTTCACGGTGGGCCGAAACACCTGCGGTCAGCTCTGCCGGAATGGCACGAGCGACGACGCGAATCTGGGCTTGGTGGAGCTGTCCTTTAAGGTCAAGGACGTTTCCATGGGTCACGATCATCTGCTCATCGTGGATGAGAAGGGGAACCTGTGGGGTATCGGCTCCAACTCCTACGGCGCGTTGGGCTCGACCAACGTGGGTGGTAACGTGAGCAGTCTGGTCAAGCTGGACACGGGTGTGGCCTTTGCCTCGGCAGGCCGTCGCTCCACCGTTTACGTGAAAACCGACGGTACTCTGTGGGGAATCGGCGATAACCGCTGGAAGAAGCTCTCCCAGAGCCACGGCGACCAGATCCACAATCCTGTCCAGATGGCTTCGAACATCGAATTCGTGGATTCCGGTGAGCACCAGATCCTCGCCGTAGATCACACCGGCAAGCTGTACTATGCAGGCTGGCGTTCCGTCAACGGCTTCAGCCAGGGCAACGGTAACAATCCTACCATTGCTACCCTCATGGGAAGCGGTATCAAGAAGGCGGACAGCTACTTCGGTAACGTAGTCATTCTTTCTGAGGACGGTAAGGCATACGTTTACGGTCTCAACACCGAAAACGGCATCGGTGACAACGCCTACACCGATGGCACGCCCAGACAAATTATGGAGGGCGTTCTGGACGTGGCCGCCGGCTACGGCTTCACCGCATACCTCATGGAGGACGGAACCATCCGCATCCAGGGTAACAACAGCTACGGTCAGGCCGGAAACGGTGCCACCTCCTCCACTGTTCATATGGCCGAGGCAGGCATCTGATATTTCTCAATCAATCGTCTCACCGCATCGATCGCCCCCGTGGCGGTCGGTGCGGTGATTGTGTTTTTCACTGTCTATGGCCGTGATCTCCAATCATGTGAATGATCCGAAACGTGAGAAACGCAAATATTTTCAAGCTTTTTTCAAAAAGTACTTGACAAAACCCATTGCATCGTGTATAATATACTGCGTGAGTTCTGCAAACGGCCGCTCACACAGTACAAGGAGATGTACTCAAGAGGCCGAAGAGGCGCCCCTGCTAAGGGTGTAGGTCGGGTTAACCGGCGCGAGAGTTCAAATCTCTCCATCTCCGCCAAAAATACAGCTGATGCTTTAGCATCGGCTGTATTTTTTTGTTTCAATTGAAAGATTTGAAGTCTCGCGACGGCTTGCCCGCAAGAGAGTGAGGAGGACGACTGCCGCCGG
>JAZOOM010000403.1:0-3005 GCA_045655025.1 Eubacteriales bacterium
TCTTAGAACCTTCGCAAACTTTGCCGCAGGCAAATTTGCCCCGAGCGTAAGCGAGGATGTTTTCAAAAAGGTTCTAAGCCGCCGGAGGCCGTGCCCCCAACTCACCGATAAACCCAGATTTGAAGATTGCCTTAATCGTTACGATCACGCACGACAGCCCCCTACCGTCCGGTAAGGGGCTGTCTCTTTTCACGCAAAAAGCCGAAGTAAACGCGCAATCACTACGCATCTACCTCGGCTTTAAGCTTACTTATACATCATAAAATTTGAAATACCAAACGGCCGTCAGAACAACGCCGATGATCAGGAAGGAAAGCCCCGTGACAAGAATGCTGCTACTGTCCCGCTTCTTGGCCTCGCCCAGCTTGCGGGCGCGGTAGTCAATATACCGCTCGTGACGGGCTCGACCCATGGGCACGAAGGCCAGCACCACGTTTCGCAGAACGAAACTGATACCGATGAGCGCACCCTCACTGCTGACGAAAACCATTCCCGCGAAGAGCGTCATCAACACGCCCGACACGAAGAAGGCATCGGCCAGGATCTGCAGATTCACCGCCGCGCTTTGGGTAAAAAAGCCCTTGGACCAGATCACCAAAAACGCGATGAGCGCCTCCACACCAAAGCACACGGCATATTTTATGAGCTTTACTTTAGTTTCCTCTTTCACAGTCAAAACCACCCGTCCTGTTACTGAAGCATCTGCTTGTACTTGGCCTCTTCCTCGTCGTTGCAGTAGACGAAGTGTCCGGGAGAAATCTCACGGAACGAGGGAGTATCCACGGAGTAATCGTGCTCCGCGATGGGATCGTAATGAATTCTGACGCGCTGCTTCTCGTAAACGGGATCGGGCAGCGGAATGGCCGACAGGAGCGATCTCGTGTACGGATGCATGGGATTCTTGAACAGCTCGTCGGAATCGGCCAGCTCAACCATCTTTCCGAAGTACATAACGCCGATTCTGTCGGAGAAGTACTTCACCACAGACAGGTCGTGGGCGATGAACAGGATGGTCAGACCCAACCGCTCTCTCAGATCGTTGAGCAGGTTGATGACCTGTGCCTGAATGGACACGTCCAGAGCAGAGATGGGCTCGTCCGCGATGATCATTTCGGGCTGCATGACAACGGCTCTCGCGATACCGATACGCTGACGCTGACCGCCCGAGAACTCGTGAGGATAGCGATCCGCGTGCTCCCGCACAAGACCAACCGTCTCCAGAATGTCGTAGACCTTCTGATTGATATATTCCTTATCGGTGACACCGTTGATCACAAGACCCTCGGCAATGATATCACGCACGGTCATACGGGGATCCAGAGAAGCGATGGGATCCTGGAAGATCATCTGGATCTGGGTGATCAGCTTGCTCTTCCTGGCCACACGGACTCTGTTCTTGAATTCCTTCTTGAGAACACCGAGAGCCTCGGCATCCCCCTGAGCCGCGCTGAGCTTCTCAGCGTATTCGGCCTCCAGAGACTTGACAAGGGAATCGGAATACCGCTTGTCAACCGCCTTGCTGTCCAGCTTGGCATCACGAATAAGAGCGCGGTTCTTGGCCACGATCTCGTCGTACTCCTGCTTGGAGATCTTCTTCTCCTCCAGGTCCTTCTTGGCCTTCTTGATGGCGTCCTTGTAGGAGCGGATGCCCGCACCGATACGCTCGCCCTTGAAGTAGACGTTACCCGAGGTAATGTTGTACAGCTTGATGATGGAACGACCGGTGGTGGTCTTTCCGCAGCCCGACTCACCCACAAGACCGAAGGTCTCACCCTTGTGGATCTCGAAGCTGACGTCGTCAACCGCCTTCATATCCTTGCGGCCCAAGCGGAAATACTGGCAGAGGTGCTCCACTTTCAACAATACTTCACGATTATTCTCCATGGTTGCCTCCTCTTTCTTTCATTCGCTGGATACGGTCGGTAATGATCTTGGGGATCTCTACCTTGGGCGCGTTGGGATGGAGCAGCCAGGTTGCGGCATAGTGCGTGGGAGACACCTCGTACATGGGAGGCTGCATCTCGTAATCAATCTCCAAGGCGTACTTGTTTCGCTCGGCAAAAGCGTCTCCAACGGGAGGATAGATCATGTTCGGAGGGGTTCCGGGGATCGCGTCCAGCTTCTCGTTGGTGTCCAGATCGGGCATGGAGGACAGCAGTGCCCAGGTGTAGGGATGCTGAGGATTGTAGAATACCTCCTCCGCTGTACCGTACTCCACGATCTTACCCGCGTACATAACGGCAATTCTGTCCGCCATGTTAGCCACAACACCCAAGTCGTGGGTGATGAAGATGATGGACAGGTTGTGCTCTGTCTTCAGCTTGTTGATCAGTTCCAGGATCTGCGCCTGGATGGTCACGTCCAGAGCCGTGGTGGGCTCGTCGCAGATCAGAATATCGGGGTTAGCCGACAGAGCGATGGCAATGACGATACGCTGACGCATACCGCCCGAGAACTCGAAGGGGTACTGTCTGTAGCGCATTCTTGCCTCGGGAATACCAACGTCCTCCATCAGCTTGATGGCCTTCTCCTTGGCGATCCGAGGAGTCAAGGTGTACACCACCTGAGAAGCCTTTGCCTTGAGGTAATCAATGACGTCAATGCAACGCTTGTCTGCATCAAAGCTGTCTGCAACGTCGATATCCGCCTGGAAGCGGTTCATCACACGGCTCAGAACCGAAACGATGGCCTCGATCTGCACCTCGGGCTCAATGACCGACTTGGGAATGACCTTCCAGTCGACCTTCTTACCCTTAGCCAGCAGAGCCTCTCTCTTGGCGGTCTGACGGGCGAAGCGAGCCTCCTCCTTGGGATTGTTCTTAATGTAGAAGAAATACTTCTCTACTTCTCTGCGGATAGCGCCGCCAAAGGTATAGGCCACGTTGTCCTTAACGATCGCCAGAGGATCGATGGCTGCCAGAACGCTCTTGTTGGTGTTCTTGCAGGTCTCTTCCGCCTGCTGAGCGGTAAAGTTACCGGCTCTGAAGAAGCTGATGGCGTTTTCC
>JAZOOM010000404.1:0-10995 GCA_045655025.1 Eubacteriales bacterium
ATGGCCTCCTCCACCAGCTCGTCGAAGGGGAGCTTCTGCTCCTGTGCCAGCACCTTTTTCAGATCGGGGCGGGTACGGGGGTGGCGGGGGGTGAAGTCGGTACAACAGTCCTCATAGGGCTCGATAGAGGTCTCAAAGGTGCCGATCTTGCGGGAGGTCACCACGATGTCCTCCTTGTCCAGACCGATGCAGGGACGGAAAACGGGGTGGGTGGCCACGGGGTCGGTCACACCAATAGCCTCGGCGGTCTGGGAAGCCACCTGACCCAGGGATTCACCCGTGATCAGAGCGTCACAGTAGAATTTCTGCGCCACACGGTCGGCAATGGCCATCATGTAGCGGCGGAGGAGCAGGGTAAAGTAGTCCTCGTCGCAGTGCTTGACCAACTCCTCCTGCACCTTGGTGAGGGAGACCACGTGGACGATCATTTCATCATTGTTGTACTCGGACACAATCTGTGCCAGACGGAGCACCTTATCCCGTGCCATTTCGCTGGTGTAGGGGAAGGATTCGAAGTGGATGGCCTCGATGGTCATACCGCGGCGCGCCATCATGTAGCCCGCCACGGGAGAGTCGATGCCGCCCGAGAGCAGGAGCATACCCCGTCCACCTGAGCCAACGGGCATACCGCCCGCGCCCTTGACGGGGCCGGGATGAACGTAGGCGGCGAAATCCCGCACCTCCACCCGCACGGTCACGTCGGGGTTGTGAACGTCCACCCGCATGTGGGGGCAAGCCGACAGCACGGCACCGCCCGCCTCGCGGGAGATCTCAATGGAGTCCAGGGGGAAATTCTTATCGGAGCGCTTGGATTCCACCTTAAAGGTCTTCTTCCCCGCCAGATGAGGGGGAATGTACTCCTTGACGGTGGCGAGAATGCTCTCCATGTTCTTCTCGCAGACGGCGGCGCGGCAGATGGCCACGATGCCGAAGACCTTGCCCGCGGCGGCCATCATGCCGTCCATGTCGCAAAAGTCGGTCTTGGGCTCGATATAAATGGTGCTTTGGGAGCGGTAGATCTCGAACTCACCGTAAGGCTTGGCCTTGCGGCGGAGCTGGCGGAGAAGCATATCCTCGAAGTAGCGCTTGTTGGCGCCCTTCAGGACGATCTCTCCGTATTTCAGAAGGAGAATTTCTTTCATGGCTTACTCCTCCTCGGTGCCGTCCTCAGCGGCATCCTCGGCGGCGTCCTCCACCGAGATCTCGTTGCCCTCGTCGTCCACGAAGGTGATCTCGGCATCCTCCAGACCCGCGACCAGAGCTTTGGCGGCATCCAGAGCTTCGGTGGGGACGTAGACGTCGGTACCGAACAGGGAGAATCCCGTGATGAGCCGCATGGCAGAGCCTGTGCCTCGCTCACGGACAAGGTAGGGGATGTTTTCATCCTCCAGCAAGCCGCGGACGATGCCCAGCACCGCTACGTCGTAGACGGTGATGAGATGGGACACGTCGTCTCCATCGGATATCTTGTGGGGCTTTTCCAGACCAAACAGATCAGACATAACTATCCTCCTTTACCGAGGCCTCGCCTTCCCCGTCGGAATCGCTGTTCTCGTCGGGAGCGGCCTCTTGGGTGTCATCGTGGGTGGGATGCATGTACTCGCCCGTCGCCTCGTTGAAGGCAGGAGTGGCGGCAGGGGTCATGGCGCTGTAATCGGGGAGCTCAGGCATGGGCGTCGTATAGTAGTTGGGGAACAGGGCCTCCCATACCTTCATGCAGGCGATGGTGTCGGCAATGGAAGAGTGGGGAATACCGTCCCAACCGATGTTCAGAGTCCGCATGGCGTCTACCAGAGAGGCGTGGTTGTCCTCGGGATAGTGCTCACTCTGGAAACGGACGAACTCCAGAGCACAGCAGCGGGTCTTCTTGTGAAGCGCCTCCTGCTCGCTGAGGGAATCGTAGATGTACTTGATGTGGCTGTAATCGGTCGACACGCCGAAGGCAATGAGGTTATCGGCGTTCGCGAACATCTCCTTCAGAGTGGGGATGATGTCGTCCAGCAGGGGGGCATCCTGCACCATGGCGGGGGTGATGCCGTGGATCTTCTCGGTGCGGTTCCACTTCTTCTTGCGGAGGGGCTTCACCAGCGTATCCATGAGCACCTCGCCGTTACCGTTGGTGATGGAGACGGAGATGATCTCGTCGTGGTCATACACGCCCGTCAGCTCCAGGTCGAAGAACAGAACGCGCTCACGCTCCATGTTGTAGTGCTTGGCGCGGTGTGCGTCGCCCTCGGCGCGGCGGATGGCCAGATCCTTTTCAAAGCAGGCCCTGCACATCTTGCGCTTGTAGCGGACGTCCTTCCCACAGACGGTGCACTTCAGAGGACGGCGGACGGCGGTACGCTTATCGTAGAAGAAGATCATAGAGCCGTCGGAGCGGAGGTTGTAGGCCACGGGCTCCTCCACCACGTCGTAGTTCATCTGATCCAGCCGCTCGGCGGTGTAAAAGCCCATGGCGGCGGCACGCTTGGTGGAGAGCTTTTCCACCTCAGCACCGCTTTCCAGCTCCACCACGTCCACGGGCTCATGCTCGTCCATCATGGGCTTGTACCACAGCTCGGGAGCGGCCTCGGTCACGTGGGCGGGATCGTAGTAGAAGGTCAGGTCGTCACCCTCACCCGAGACAGCCACGGGCTGACCCACGGGAGACAGGTGCATCAGATTCAGCATATCCTTGGAAAGATAGCAGCGGCGTTCAGCCTCCTCGGGAGTGATCCGAGGAACGATCACGCCCGAGGGGAGTTTCACGGTTTCCATTGGTTTCGATTCCTTTCATGCATATCAATTCTATATACGGGCGGTATCCGCGCTCACAAAGCAAACGGCCTCCCACCCTTACACCGCCACCCGGCGGCAGGCAAACGTGGAAAATGGAGGGCGGCTTGTCCGAAAAGAAGGAAAGCCACAATATTCCATAGTACATAATCATACAGAGTATAGTATAGCACAAATTGCAGAAAGAATCAAGAGGTATGGGGAAATATCCCGTGAAAAAGTTGACGAAATTGGGCGTTTTTTGCCGTGGGCAGTTTGTTTTTTTCGGTCAAGACAAGAAAACCACCCCGAGGTGAGTCGGGGTGGTGTGGGGTCATTCATTTACGGAGATCTCGCCGTCGGAGCAGTGGACGGTAACGGTGAGGAGGCAGTCGTTACCCTCCTCGATCTGTACCGCCTTCCATTGGGCTTGGGCGGCGGGATAGTGCACGTCCGTAAGCTTGGTACAGCCTTCAAAGGCAAGCTTTTGGATGAGGTTCACCTCCGCGGGGATGGTCACGCTCGTAAGGGAGACACAGCCCTCAAAGGTGGACGGACTAATACACGTGATACCTGCGGGGAGAGTCACAGACGTAAGACTCGCGCATCCGCCAAATACCCGACCGCCCATGGCCGTTACCTTGCCCATAGACGCTACGCTGTCGGGGAGGGTGACCGACACAAGAGCGGTACAGCCCTCAAACAGGCCATACTCAATTCTCGTTACGCCCTCCGGAATCGTCATACCCGTAAGGCCCGTACAATCCTTGAACACCGACTGCCCCAGCTTCTTCACGCCTGTCGGAAGAGTGAGTACCGTGAGACCCGTACAGTCCTCGAAGGCGGAATCGTGGATCTCGGTTATGCTGTCGGGGAGGTTGATCTCCGTAAGGCCGGTACATCCCGCGAACAATTCTTCCCTAATTTGTGTCATGCCCGAGGGGAGCTTCATGGAGGTCAGACCCGTACACCCCTCGAACGCGCCATTTCCGATACTCGTCACGCCTGCCGGAATGGGAATGGACGTAAGACCTGTACATCTCAGAAACGCGTAATTGCCGATTTGGGTCACACCCTCGTGCAGGGGGCTTTCCGTAAGGGCAATACAGTCTGTGAACGTGCCGATGTCGATACGTGTTACGCCAACGGGGATGGTCACGCTCATCAAGCTCGTACATCCTTTGAACACGTACTTCCCTATTTCCGTCACGTCTGCCGGAAGCGTCACAGACGTAAGGGAGATACATCCCTCAAACAAGGAATCCGGAATCCTCGTCATGCCGTCAGGAAGAGCGATCTCTGTAAGGCCGTTGCAGTCTGCAAAAACGCCGTAACCCATCTTTGTGGCAGAGGACGGAATGGTTATATCCGTAAGTCTGATACAACCGCGGAAAGCGTACGCACCAATGAATGTAACACCGTCGGGAATGGTATAATTCGTTAGAGAGATACAATTATCAAACATATAGGAAGGGATAGTCGTGATACCGCCGGGAAGCTTGATGCTTACGAGGTTATCGCATCCCGAAAATACACCATCCTGCATTTCTGTCACTGTATCGGGAACGGTGACGCTCGTAAAACCATCGCAACCCGCAAACGCGTACATACCAATACTCGTGACGTTTTCGGGGATGGTGATGCTCGTAAGGCCGGTGCAATTCCGGAACACTTCCCTTTCGATGCTCGTCACAGCGGCAGGAATGGTAAAATCCGTCAGTCCGGTACATCCCTCAAACACAGAGCCCTGAAGGACCGTCACACCGTCGGGGATCGTTATACTCGTGAGACCGCTGCAGGCCTCGAAAGCCATGTCCCCAATACTCGTCACGCTGTCGGGGATGGTCACACTTCCAAGACCGGAACAGCACGCAAACGCACGATCCCCGATACTTTGCACACCTTCGGGAAGGATCACTTCCGTAAGGCCGGTGCAGTAGCCAAAAGCGTCCGCCCCAATGCTCGTCACGCCCTCGGGAATGGTGACGCTTATGAGATCGGCACGCGTCCTGAACGCCATCTCGCCGATGCCCGTTACCCGATCCCCCATGGGACTCACGGGAGGGATCACGACTACGGTATCGGTACAGTCTCCCATACCCATGACATAACAGGTTCCGTCCTTGTTCGACGCAAATTTCAGCCCCTGGGAATAGGTCTCCTCCACGGTGGGGGCGGTTGTCTGCTCCTCGGTGGGGACCTCGGTCTCGCTATCGGCGCTCTCCTCGGTGGGGGCTTCGGTCTCGCTATCGGCGCTCTCTTCGGTCAGGCTCCCGGATTCGGTCACGGTGTTTTCTCCTACAGGCGGCGTACCTACGGGATCTCTCCCCGCTATACCCACGGCCACGGCCACCGCCGCGGCCACCAGCACGCCCGCCAGCAGGGCGACCCAACCACCCTTGGCCAGCCACGCGGCAAAGCCTCCCTTGGCGGCAGTGACTCCGACGGTGCCCGCGGAGGACGCATAAGCACCTCCCGTCAGCCCTGCGACCGCGCCTGTCGCGCCTCCCGCCAGCAGAGCGGGAGCCACGGATTCCACGATCAGATTGTCATTCAGATCCGACAAAAGCTCGAATATCTGCATACCGTTCAGCTTACTCATACCGTGTATCCTCCTTTCTCTAAGTGAAGGCGGAGCTTTTCACGGGTCTTGTAGAGCCGCAGGGAAACGGCGTTTGGGGTGAGGCCGTAGGTCTTGGCCATCTCCTTGACGGGGGTGGCGTGGAAGTAGCGGCTCATGAACACCCTGCGGTCGGTCTCCTCCAGCCCCTCCAGGAAGGAGGAAATGAGGCCGGGAAGAACGTCGGCGCGGGACTCGTCCACCGAAATGCAGGATTCCAGCTCCTCAAAGGACAGAGTCAGATCACGGTTTCTCCGCTCCGCCTTCATTTCCCGCAGACGGTTGATGGACAGATTGCGGACAATGCGGCACACGAAGGCGCAAAGGGATTGGGGACGGGTGGGGGGAATGGCGTGCCACGTTTTCAGATAACCGTCGCTGACGCACTCCTCGGCGTCGGGGCGGCTCTCCACAATGTTCATGGACACCTGCATGCAGACCTTCCCGTATTTTCGGTCGGTCTCGGCGATGGCCTGCTCATTGCGGGCAAAGTACAGCTCCACGATCTCCTCGTCGGAGGGATGGGGCTTGGGTTTCGGTTGGCTCATAGGGTAGGCTCCTTTCTTGCGGCAAATCGAAAATTGGAAATCGGGAATCGGGAATCGGACGGCAAAAGCAGCTCCGTTATGCCCGTTCTACACCATATGACACGGTGAGATGCCCAAATCTTTCCGTATTTTCGAAAAAAATTCAAAAAAACGCAAGGAAAATCAAAAATCCCCGACACAAGCGTGTCGGGGATGGATACGTAGGGTATGCAGCTTATGCCTCGGGCTCAGCGGTGGGCTCTTCGGTCTCCACACCGGTGTCCTTCTCGTCCACGGCGAAGATGTAATCACCCATCTCAGCACCCTCGGGAAGAACGACGTCCTGCAGCTTGTAGCAGTGATAGAAGGCCAGCTCACCGATCTTGTCCATAGATGCGGGGAAGGTCACGGTGTTCAGACCGGAGCACATCCAGAATGCACCGTCACCGATGGTCTTCAGGGTAGAGGGGAAGGAGAGGGCAGTCAGGCTGCCGCACTTCCAGAACGCGTACGCGTCCACGGTCTCCAGGGACTTACCGAAGGTAACGGATGCGAGAGAGGAGCAGTTGGCGAATGCCTCCTTGCCGATCTCCAGAAGACCGTCGGGCAGAACGACCTCGGTCAGCTCGGTGCAGCCGGCGAATGCCTGATACTCGATCTTGGTCACGGTAGCGGGGATCTCCACGCCCACGATGGAAGCCAGACCGCTGAAGCACTCCTTGCCGATGGTGGTCACGGTACGGTCGTTGAAGGTGGCGGGGATGACAACGTGGTCGTCCTTGGTAGCCTTACCAACGTAATTTACAAGAATGGCGGTCTCGCCCTCGGCCTCCTCAAAATAGAACGTGCCCTGATCGGTGACGAGATAGTCTACCTCGGGGGTGTAATCGCCGATTCCGTCGTCGGTATTACCGACACAGGAAACGAGGGAAAAGGCCAGGAGCAACGCGGCCATAGCGATTGCCAGATACTTTTTCATGAATGGATACCTCCGCAGATTACAGTAATCAATGTCCATATTATAACGCATTCCTGTCAAGTTGTCAAGGGATTTCCTCCGTGAGTTTGTAAAATTTTTGTTATTCTACGCTTTTTGTGAAAATTGCCCTGTTCTACCCCGACTTTTTTGTGAGGTATTTTCCCCAAACCCGTCTCTCCGAGGATCAAAACGGAAAATCCACGAAAATTCGGGCATACCACTTGTTTTTCAGCTGAGATTATGGTAAAATGGAGGAAGAAAACTACGGGGGCAGGCTCTTCCCTCCCCCGACTGCATAAGGAGGAACAGCGCATGCTTTCAACGGTGTACAGCGCGGGGCTTTTCGGCATCGACGGCTTCCCCGTGACGGTAGAGGTGAACGCCCAGAACCGTCTGGAGTATTTTGAGGTGGTTGGTCTGCCCGATGCCGCCGTCAAGGAGGCCAAGGAGCGGGTACACGCCGCCTGCGAGAACACGGGCTACCCCTTCCCCGAGTGCGCTCTGCTCATCAATTTAGCTCCCGCAGATCGCCGCAAGGAGGGCTCGGGCTTTGATGCCGCCATCCTCACGGGCATCCTCTCCGCGGTGGGGATCATTCGCCCCGGCGCACCCTTGAAGGACAAATGCTTCGTAGGAGAATTGTCCCTGTCCGGCGAATTCCGCCCCGTCCGCGGCACGCTGTCCATGTGTGTGGCCGCGCGGGATGCGGGAATGACGGAGTTCTATACCTCTGTGGAGAATGCCGCCGAGGCCGCCGCCGTGGAGGGCATCTCGGTCTACGGCGTTCCCAACATGCGCGCGCTCATCGACCACCTCAACGGCCGCCGCGTCCTGTCCCCCGTCAGCCGCGCCTCCTCCTCCGTGGCCGCCTCCGACGTGTACGAGGTGGACTTTTCCGACGTCCGCGGTCAGACCCTGGCCAAGCGCGCCATGGAGATTGCCGCCGCCGGCGGGCACAATATCCTTCTTATAGGCCCTCCCGGCACGGGTAAATCCATGCTGGCCAAGCGGCTTCCCACCATTCTGCCGCCCCTGACCTTCGACGAGGCCATTGAGACCACCAAGGTGCATTCGGTGTCGGGTACCCTTCCCGAGGGTGTTTCCCTCCTCCGCCGCCGTCCCTTCCGCTCCCCCCACCACACCATGTCCCCCATCAGTCTGGTGGGAGGCGGCTCCAACCCCATGCCGGGCGAGGTCTCCCTGGCTCACAACGGCGTGCTGTTCCTTGACGAGCTCCCCGAGTTCCCCAAGACCGTTACTGACGGCCTGCGCCAGCCCATCGAGGACGGCAAGGTGACCATCACCCGCGCCAGCGGTCGCGTGACCTTCCCCTGCTCCTTCATGATGGTGGCGGCCATGAATCCCTGCCGATGCGGCTACTTCGGGGATCCCACCCGCAAGTGTACCTGCAAGATCGAGGACGTCCGTCGGTACATGTCCCGCATCAGCGGCCCCATGCTGGACCGCATCGACATTCAAATCGAGCTCCCCTCCATCTCCTACGACGAGCTCTCCGCTAAGGACAGCCCCGCCGTGGAAAAATCCGCCGACGTCCGCGAGCGAGTCTGCGCCGCCCGCGCCTTTGCCAAGGAGCGCATGGCCGCCGAGGACAAGGAGCACGGCTACGAGCCCATCCACGGAAAGCCCCTCCACTGCAACGCCCAGCTTGACCCCGCCTCCATCCGCCGCTACTGCGTCATGACCGAGGATGCCTCCGCCCTCCTCCGCGCCGCCTTCGACAATCTGGGTCTGTCGGCGCGAGGGCATGACCGCATTCTTCGAGTTGCCCGCACCATTGCGGATCTGGCCAAGTCCAAGGTGATCGGGGCGGAGCATATTGCGGAGGCCATTCAGCTGAGAAGTCTGGATCGGAAATATTGGGGGGAGTAAACTACAACCCTCCGTTCAAATTGAAAGGGCATATGAATTTGAAAATGTAAGGAGCATCACTATGGGCGCATATTTTGCCAATCTTCACATAAGAAAAAACGATGCCGCTGAAGGGAATATTTCTGCCTTTTTGACCGGATATTTCGGCGGAATGGGATATACCCCTGCCGATTCCGATTCGGCCGACGTGACCGTTTCCCTGTACGCCCCCGAAAACAGCGATTGGGTATCGGTCTGCAGCGACGCCTTTACCCACACCGACATTCTCGACCTCGCCCCCAAGCTCTCGGAGAATTGCGGAACCGACGTCCTGAGCGTGGCCTGCTTTGACAGCGATTACCTGTTCGTAAACCTGCTGAATACGGGAAAGAACTTCGATCTATGGCTCAATATCGGAGACACCCCGGAAATCAAAAAGCCCCGCCGCGGCAGTGTAGCGGGATGGAAGGGTCACGTGGCGGATCACGGGCGGTTCAAGGCAGCAGCAGGAAAAAGCTACGTTTGCGCCGAGGACTTTCTCCTTGAAGCGCAGGAGGATCTGGGCATCCCCGCAGGGCAATGCGCGGGGTACGATCTGCCCGAGGCTACGGCTGTGCTGTACTTTTCCGCCCCCGTCAAGGCCGTCGTTCCTCCCACCAAGCTGACCATTCCCATGTACACACTGACCCCCTGTGAGCCCGGCAAGCGCGCCGTCTGCTCTGTACTGAATCAGAGAGCAGCCTCCAAGGGCATCTGCATCCTGTTCACGGGAGATTACGTGGCATCCGAGGAGATCACCATTGATGAAGCCGAGTTCTTCTACACCGACAACCGAGGGCAATCCGTCAGCATCCCCATTACCTTTGAAAAGCGTGAATGGAGAGAAAATCTGTGGGTCTACTGCTGGGAGGATGAGAATTTCCCCATTCCCCCCGCCGTGTCCGACAGTCTGCCCCCGCAGGTCAAAATGAAAAAGGAATTTGCCCGTTCCTTCGGCATCCGCTACGTCCCCAACGGCAACAAGCGCAAGTTCTTGGACATTACCGTGTGTTTCGCTCCCCTGTCCAACTTTGTCAAGGGACAGTGCGGCTGGCGAGTTTGGTCACGCGCAGGCTCCAAGAGAGACTATATCCGAGAGCATAATCAATCCCAACAGGATATGAGGGCGTACGGTCTCCCCGAGGACATGATCGCCGCCAATCTCATAAACGAATCCGACTACGATCTCGACTGATTCCCACAGGAAAGGCATTCCCATGACAAACCTTCTCATCAAGCTCTTCATCAAATCCCCCCGCGACGTCTCCTCCCCCGCCGTCCGCCGCGCCTACGGCACGCTGGTATCCACGGTGGGCATCATCTTAAACCTCCTGCTGGCCGCCGGGAAATTCACCGTAGGACTGTTGTTCGGTGCCATCTCGGTGCAGGCCGACGCGGTGAACAACCTCTCCGACGCGGGCAGTCAGATCATTTCCCTCATCACCTTCAAGCTGGCCGCCAAGCCCGCCGACCGCGACCACCCCTTCGGCCACGCCCGCATCGAGTACGTGGCCTCTATGATCGTCTCCTTCCTCATCCTGCTGGTGGGCTGGGAGCTGCTCTCGGGCTCGGTGGACAAGGTGATCCACCCCGCCGAGACGGTGTTCAGCTGGCTGTCGGTGGCCGTCCTTGGGGTATCGGTGTTGGTCAAGCTCTGGCTGTGCATCTTCAACCGCAAAATTTCCAAAAAGATCGACTCCTCGGTCATGCGCGCCACCACCGCCGATTCCCTGTCGGATGCGGGAGCCACCTTCGCGGTACTGGTCGCCACCCTCATCTATAAGTTCACGGGCTTTGATCCCGACGCCTACATGGGCATCCTGGTGGCTCTCCTCATTCTCTGGGCGGGCATCAAGATCCTGAACGATACCAAGAATTCCATTCTGGGCGAGCAGCCCTCGGAGGAGACCGTGGCTCAGATCGAGGCTATGGTCAAGGAGTTTGAGGATCAGGGTGCCATCGGCATCCACGATCTGGTGGTGCATAACTACGGCCCCGGGCGGGTCATGGCCTCCCTCCACGTGGAGGTGGACGGAGACGCCGACATCTACGCCTCCCACGACATGGCCGACCTCATCGAGCGCCGCCTGCGGGTGGAGTGCGGCATCGAGGCCACCGTCCACATGGATCCCGTGGCCATCCGCGATCCCCGGGTCAGCGAGCTGAAGGTGCTGGCCGAGGCCGTGGTGCTGGAGATCGACGAG
>JAZOOM010000405.1:0-10042 GCA_045655025.1 Eubacteriales bacterium
GCCGTTCCTTTGAGCTGGGCATCATTCCCGACGTGTCCCACTCCTCCGAGCAATCGGTGGACGATCTCATTCCCATCGCTTATGAATTCGGCAAGCCCTTCATTGCTACCCACTCCAACTCCCATGCCCTCTATGGCCACACCCGCAACCTCCGCGACCGTCACTTTGCGGTCATTAAGGAGCTGGGCGGTATCGTGGGCGTAAGCCTCTGCCCCTCTCATCTGACCGACACCTCCCTGCGCCCCGCCACCGCCGAGGACGTATTCGCCCACGTGGACTACTATCTGTCCATCGGCGGCGAGGATATGGTGGGCTTCGGCGCGGATTGGGACGGCACCGACATGCCCCAGGGCTTTGGCGGTGTAGCCGACCTCACTCAGGTTGCCGAGATCATGGCTAGGCACAACTATTCTGATGAGCTGATCCACAAGCTCTACTGGAAGAACTTTTACGATTTCGCCCTGCGGAATCTGTAAGATTCCACACGCAATTCTTTATCATAACATAGGAGCAAAACCATCATGATGTACCGATCCACCCGTGACGTCTCTCACAAGAAATATTCTGCTGCAGAGGTGATCAAAATGGGCCTCGCCCCCGACGGCGGCCTGTTCATTCCTGAGTCCATCCCCGCCCTGACCGCCGACGAGATTTCGGCTCTCTGCAAGGAGTCCTACCCCGTCCGTGCCGCCAAGATCCTGGGCAAATTCCTCACCGACTACACCTACGAGGAGCTGCTGTCCGACTGTGAGGCCGCCTATGCCGAGTCCTCCTTCCCCGGCGGTGCCGCCCCTCTGGTTCACGTTCATGACAGCATCTACTCTCTGGAGCTGTGGCACGGTCCCACCGCCGCCTTCAAGGATATGGCACTTCAGATTATGCCCCGCCTTCTGTCCCGTGCCATCGTTAAGACGGGCGAGACCCGCGACGCGCTGATCCTTGTGGCTACCTCGGGCGATACCGGTAAAGCCGCGCTGGAGGGCTACAAGGACATTGATCGCATCAAGATCATGGTGTTCTATCCCGTGGACGGCGTGAGTCGCGTGCAGAAACTGCAAATGGCCACCCAGACCGGCAGCAACGTCAATGTCTGCGCCATTCGCGGTAACTTCGACGATGCCCAGACGGGTGTGAAAAAGATCTTCGGTGACGCCGAGATGGCCGATCAGCTGGCCGCCAAGGGCTATGTGCTGTCCTCCGCCAACTCCATCAACTGGGGCCGTCTTGCTCCCCAGATCGTGTACTATGTATCCGCCTATTGCGATCTGCTCAACAAGGGCGCATTGACCATGGGCGAAACCATGGACGTTTGTGTGCCTACGGGTAACTTCGGTAACATCTTCGCCGGCTACATTGCCAAACTCATGGGTCTTCCCGTCCGTCATTTCGTCTGCGCCTCCAACAAGAACAATATTCTGACCGACTTCCTTCGCACCGGCACCTACGATCGCAACCGCGACTTCCATCTGACCATGTCCCCCTCTATGGACATTCTCATCTCCAGCAACCTGGAGCGTCTACTCTGCTTCACCGCCGGTGAGGAGCGCACCGCCGCTTACATGGAGAGTCTGAAGAAGGACGGCGCGTACACCGTTGATGCCGACGTAATTGCCGCCATCAACGAGAATTTCTCGGGCTACTATGCCGACGAGGCCGCCACCGCCGCCACCATCAAGGCCTACTTTGAGAGCTACAACTATCTGGCCGACACCCACACCGCCGTAGCATTGGCCTCCGCCGAGCAGTATGTTTCCACTCTCAACGCATCCGACGTGCGTCCCATGGTGGTAGACTCCACCGCCAGCCCCTACAAGTTCGCCGCTGACGTGTATGAGTCTCTGGGCAAGACCCAGCCCGCCGATCCTCTGGCGGCTCTGGATGAGCTGGCATCCGCTACGAACACCGAGATTCCCTATCCCCTCCGCGGACTGGGCGAGCGCGAGGTGCGCTTCACCCGTGTTATTGATGCCGACGAAATGCCCGCCGTCGTGCTGGAATGGTGCTGATTCCATAAAACAAGGGGGTATCGCCTTGGCAATACCCCCATTCTGACCCTGCGGGTCATAGTGACCGTGATCAGCCCTGATTCATGTCCTGGTTGGGCTTGAAGGTAGCGCAGGCCGTGTCGTGGCTAGTGGATGCGTAGGTGGGGCCCACGGTGATCTCACCGGCGGTGCAACGGGTCTCCCCGTCGTGGTAAGCGCAGTTCTTGACGTCACAGGTGACGCCCTTAATGTGATTGCAGCACTTCTTGTCGTTCATCAGTCGGTACCATCCTTTGTGATTCTGCGGCACATGGCCGCCTCAATATTGTACCCTGTTTCTACTCCCGTTATTCTGAATTCATACTGAAAGGAGCTGTTCCATGGCTATTTACGTCATCGGAGATCTGCATCTCTCCACCAACGCATCTACCAATAAATCCATGGAGAAGTTCGGCCGCCGCTGGCTGGGCTATGCCGAAAAGCTCCGAAAGAATTGGGAAGCCGTAGTCACCCCCGAGGATACTGTGGTCATTCCCGGAGATATTTCCTGGGCTATGAAACTGGAGGAAGCCTTATCGGACTTCCAATTCATAGAAAACCTGCCGGGAACAAAGCTCATCGGTAAGGGTAACCATGATTTTTGGTGGACCACCGTTTCCAAAATGAACGTTTTCTTTCAAGAGCATAGTATCAACTCAGTTCGGATCCTTAATAATAATGCGTATCTGGTAGAAAATCAAGTGCTGTGCGGCACTCGAGGATGGTTTTTGGATGAAAAACAACAGGTAACGGTCGGCTCGGTTGATTATGAAAAGATCATCAATCGCGAGATCATCCGATTGCGCCTGTCTTTGGATAGTGCCGTTCAATTACAAAAAGAGCACGAAACCGCAACCGGTTTCGTAGCCCCCATTTCTGTGTTCTTACACTTCCCTCCCGTATGGCTGGATTTCATCTGTCGTCCTTTCGTGGATACGCTCCACGAATACGGGAATCCCTCCTGCTATTTCGGACATATCCACGGGATGTACAACGCTCCTAAAGAATTCGATTTTGAGGAAATTCCCATGCATTTGGTCTCGTCAGATGTTATGGATTTTACGTTGTATCGAATTCCTTCGATACAAATTTGATTCGCATCAATCGCTTGTGCATGGTGCACAAAACGGATTCTCGGTTTGTGTGTACTTTTGGCAGACACTTTTCCAAAAAAACGCCAAAAGCTCTTGACAAAACAACAAAAAACCGCTAAAATATACTATGAATGTAAATGGGTAAACTGTGCCAAAAAACCGCATGGTTCCCTTGAAAAAAGAAAGGAATCATTACATCATGAATCTGATCAAAGCAGAAAAGACTGAGAAGAGCGCAATGCTCCTGGAGTTTTCCGTAGACAAGGAGACCTTCGACAAGGCCGTCAATAAGATTTATCGTCAGCAGGTCGGCAAGATCAACGTGCCCGGCTTCCGTAAGGGCAAGGCTCCCCGCTCCGTGATCGAGCGTATGTACGGCAAGGGCATTTTCTGGGAGGATGCCGCTAACGAGGTTCTTCCCGAGGCATACGAGGCAGCTCTCGCCGAGTCCGGTGTGAAGCCTGTCGGCCGCGCCGAATTCGATATCACCAACATCGATGATAACGGCATCACCTTCACCGCCACCGTTCCCGTGAAGCCCGCTGTTGAGATCGAGGGCTACAAGGGCATCGAGGCCGCTAAGGTCGTAGAGCCCGTTTCCGAGGTCGAGGTTGACAACGAGATCAAGATCGTCCGCGAGCGTAACTCCCGCGAGACCGAGATCACCGACGAGACTCCCGCCGCTATGGGTGACTCCGTCAAGATCGACTTTGAGGGCTTCGTTGATGGCGTTGCCTTTGAGGGCGGCAAGGGCGAGGACTACAATCTGAAGCTGGGCTCCGGCTCCTTCATCCCCGGTTTCGAGGAGCAGGTTGCAGGCCACAAGATCGGTGAGCAGTTCGACGTAAATGTGACCTTCCCCGAGGAGTACCACGCCGCTGAGCTGGCCGGCAAGGCTTCCACCTTCAAGGTAGCCGTGAAGGCCATCACCCACATCGAGCTCCCCGAGCTGGATGACGATTTCGCCAAGGATGTTTCTGAATTTGATACCTTCGCTGAATATCGCGCTGATATCGAGGCAAAGATCCTGAAGAGACATGAGTCCGCCGCTGAATCCACCTTTGAGGAGGCCGTTGTGAAGGCTCTCCGCGAGAAGCTGGCAGGCGAGGAGATTCCCGAGGCTATGTTCGAGGCCGAGACCGAGAACTTGCTCCGCGACTACGACAACCGTCTGCGTATGCAGGGTCTGGATCTGGGTACTTACTTCAAGTATACCGGCATGACTCTGGAGACTATGCGTGAGCAGCTTCGTCCCCAGGCCGAATCCTTCGTAAAGACCCGTCTGGCTCTGGAGAAGATCGCTGACCTGGAGGGTCTGACCGCAACCGAGGAGGAGATCGAGGCCGAGTACACCCGTCTGGCTGAGGCTTACCAGATGGAGGCCGACAAGGTCAAGGAGATGATCCCTGCCGAGTCTGTTGCTGAAGATCTCCGTGTCAAGGCTGCTATGGAGCTGGTCAAGGCCAACGCCGTTGCTCCTGCACAGGCAGAGTAATAAATTTACTTTCCCGCGCGCGACAAACCGCCGCGCCAATGGGATTCATGTTGCCGCGGTCAAGCCTTATGCCCACACCGCGGCAATTTGTTTCAGATAGCCGGGCGGAACATTTCTGCCCCCGGATACATACAATTTTAAAGAATGAGAGGTACCGAACATGTTCATGCACGATTTCCCCTACAACGCGCTGGTTCCCACCGTTATTGATCAGACCAATCACGGCGAGCGTGCCTACGACATCTTCTCCCGCCTTTTGAATGATCGTATTGTTTTCCTGGCTGACCAGGTCAACGACACTACCGCTTCCCTGGTCGTGGCTCAGCTCCTCTTCCTGGAGGCTCAGGATCCCGACAAGGACATTTATTTCTACATCAACAGCCCCGGCGGCTCTGTTTCCGCAGGTTTGGCAATCTACGACACCATGAATTTCATCAAGTGCGACGTGTCCACCATCTGCATTGGCATGGCCGCCAGCATGGGTGCATTCCTGCTGTCTTCCGGCGCAAAGGGCAAGCGTATCGCTCTGCCTCACAGTGAGATCATGATCCACCAGCCCCTCGGCGGTGCCCAGGGTCAGGCCTCCGATATCAAGATCTCCGCTGATCACATTCTCCGCACCCGCGATACTCTGAATCGCATTCTGGCAGAGAACTCCGGCCGCACCATCCAGGAAATCGAGATCGCTACCGACCGTGATAACTTCCTCACCGCTCAGCAGGCACTGGAGTTCGGTCTGATCGACAAGATCTATACCCACAGAGACTAATCCCATACGAAAGGAATCCCTACCCCATGTCCAACACCAACAACCGCGGAGGCGATAAGAATCGCGCAAATCTGCATTTCTGTTCCTTCTGCGGCCGCAACGAGAATCAGGTCAATTTTCTGATTCCCTCCTCTACCGGTGCATATATCTGCGACTATTGCGTGGAGGCCTGCTCTGACCTCATTGACGAGGCATTGGGGAATCCTATCGGAGGGAACGCCGAGTTCGGCGAGCTGAACCTTGCGAGCCTTCCCAAGCCTAAGCAGATCAAGGAAGCGCTGGATGAGTACGTCATCGGTCAAGACGAGGCTAAGATTGCCCTGTCGGTGGCTGTGTATAATCACTACAAGCGCATTCTGACCCGTATGCCCAAGAAGGGCAAGAAAAAAGCCGCAGAATCCCCCACAGAGGACTATATGGAGGCACTCCGTGATGTGGATATCCAAAAGTCCAACGTGCTTCTGCTGGGTCCTACGGGCGTAGGCAAGACCTATTTGGCACAGACGTTGGCCAAGACGCTGAAGGTTCCCTTTGCCATCGCCGATGCTACCACCCTTACTGAGGCAGGCTACGTCGGTGAAGACGTTGAGAATATTCTGCTCCGCCTGATTCAGGCTGCTGATTTCGATATTGAACTGGCTGAGCGTGGCATCATCTATATCGACGAGATCGACAAGATCGCCCGTAAGAGTGAGAACCGCTCCATCACCCGCGATGTATCGGGTGAGGGTGTACAACAGGCACTCCTGAAGATCCTGGAAGGCACCGTTGCCAACGTGCCTCCTCAGGGCGGCCGCAAGCACCCCAACCAGGAGTTCCTTCGCATTAATACTGAAAATATTCTCTTCATCTGCGGCGGTGCCTTTGACGGCCTGTCCAAGATCATCGAGAAGCGCGAAGGTGGCTCCACAATCGGCTACGGCGGTCAGGTGCACACCAAGGCCGAGCGCGTCTCCAAGGGCATCTACGCCAACGTGGTGCCCCATGACGTAGTCAAGTTCGGTCTGATTCCCGAGCTTGTTGGCCGTCTGCCCGTCATCGTGACCTTGAATGATCTGGATAAGGATGCACTGATCCGAATCCTCCGTGATCCTAAAAACGCCATTGTGAAGCAGTATATGAAGCTCTTCGGCATGGATCATCTGAAGCTCACCTTTGAAGACGGCGCACTGGAGGCCATTGCCGAGGAGGCTCTGGCTCGCAACACCGGCGCACGCGGTCTGCGCGCCATCATGGAGCAATTCATGATGCGCTTGATGTACGATCTGCCCTCTGATGAGACAGCGGAAACTGTAACCATCACCCGTGACTTCGTCAAGGGTATCAGCGAGCCCATCATTACCTATAAGGTGCCGGCCCTTCCCTCTTCCGAGGAGGTTATCCCCGTGAAGATTGAGTTCGACACCTTGTTGAATGAGTCTCACGCAGACGATTCTGAAGAATAATTTCCCCAAACAAAAGGAGAACCAAGCCCGATCGAGCTTGGTTCTCCTTTTGTTGTTTTATGTCCGCCACTTGTCCTTAACAAGTTGTGTGGCGAAATTAATCAAACGTCCTTGGGGGCAGTTGCCTTGGGGACAGACTTGGAGGCGGTCTTAGGAGATGAAGGTGCGGATACGTCGGTAGCTACCTCCTTAATACCGGCAATAAGGCCTGCCATATTCTGGATATCCGAAGGGATAATGATCTTGGTAGCCTGGCCGTCTGCAACCTTCTGGAATGCCTCCAGGCTCTTGATGGTCAGCACAGCCTGAGAGGGATTCGCATCGTTGATCATACGAATACCGGCTGCAGTAGCCTCCTGCACCTGACGAATAGCCTCGGCCTCACCCTCTGCTTCACGAATGGCGGATTCCTTCAGTGCTTCGGCACGGAGAATAGCTGCCTGCTTTTCGGCCTCTGCCTTCAGAATAGCGGCCTCCTTCTGACCCTCGGCCACGAGGATGGCGGACTTCTTCTCACCCTCGGCGCGGAGAATAGATTCACGGCGTTCACGCTCGGCTTTCATCTGCTTCTCCATGGCGTCCTGAATCTCCTTGGGAGGAATGATGTTCTTCAGCTCTACGCGAGTGACCTTGATGCCCCAAGGATCAGTAGCTTCATCCAGAATGGAGCGCATCTGGGTGTTGATGAGATCGCGGGAGGTGAGGGTAGCATCCAGCTCCAACTCACCGATGATGTTACGAAGGGTGGTGGAAGTTAGGTTTTCGATAGCGGTCATGGGGGTGGTGTGACCGTAGGCGTAAAGCTTACAGTCGGTAATTTGGAAGAACACCACGGTATCGATCTGCATGCGGACGTTATCCTTGGTGATCACGGGCTGGGGCGGGAAATCGGCAACCTGCTCCATGAGGTTAATCTTCTTAGCAACCTTTTGAAAGAAGGGGATGGTGAACTTGATACCGCCCGTTGTCCAGGTTTTACGGTAGGAGCCCAGGTGCTCGATAACGTAGGCCTTGCCCTGGGGGACGATGTGGATGTTAGCAATGCAGATGATGGCCAGAACAGCGATCACGGCGATGATGATGATGGCGGCGGCGGGATTTCCGGCCATGACGAAAGTAAGCGCTTGGAGATTCAACATGATAAATTCCTTTCCGACGGATAACCGTCAATCAAATGATTCAAGGCTTGGGACGGCAGATGAGCTTGGCGCCTTCCACGCGGACGATCTCGACCCACTCGCCCTTGGTGGCTGTGTCGGTGGGATTCTCCATGCGGGCTGTCCAGAGCTGGCCGTTGATCTTGGCAACGCCTGTGGGGATGACGTTATTGACGTCCTCCTCCACCATGGCGAGCTTCCCTGCCAAGGCTTCTGCGTTGGTTTTTTCGATCTTAATTCGCTTCTTCATCATAGGACGTATCCACGCGAAGGACAGGATGAGTCCAATCACGGTCAATCCGATGAAGACACCAAACTGCACCCAGAACTGTACGTTAAAGAAGGACAGGATCAGGGATACGAAGGCACCCGGAGCAAACCAAATGGCGATGAGGTCAGCCGTCTGACTTTCGGCAACAAGCGTCAGCACAATGATCCCGAACCAGAGAAGCGGGAGCCCCAAGGATCCCCACTCAAAGTCAAGAAACAGAGCGACGGCCTGTGGCAGGGTTGATAAGTGGTAAGCAAGCATGCGCGTTACCTCCTTTCCGTTTGTTTCGTCCCCTCCGCGAGGGGTTCTTGGATTGTATTTAGATTATACCACGCAATCACTCGATTGTCAATAGAGTTTCAAAACTTTTTGATATTTTTTTATCAAGTTCTCTTCACTACATTTCCAAGAATTTGGCAAGACATTTTACAAAATTCCAACCCTGGATGATTATTTTTGCGAATGTTGCACAAATCCAAAGGCCCGTTTTCGTAAAAAGATACCCCGAGCGCAGAGCGCTCGGGGCGTTTTTTCAGTTAACCGATTGGATCTGAATTAGCTGATGTAAGCGTAAGCATCAGCCTTGGTCTCGAAGAAAGCGATGTACTCGATGTCGATATGCTCGGCAGAAGCAACCTTCTTACCGCTATTACCGGCGTAATCGAAGAAGTTGTAGGTAATGGTGTTGATATTCGCACCACCGGTAATATCGTTGTTAGGCATAGCTTTGTTGGTGGCCTTATTCTTTCTCATATCGAGAACCAGAATAGTCCACTCGTCATCCATGTTGTACCCAAACCAGTTGTCGCTGTTCGCGCGGTTACCGATGAAATCACCGACACCGTTGAGGTTCAGCATACCCCAGTAGTTGGAGCCATAGTTGGCGCAGTTGGTCTTGTACTTGATCACGATAACATCACTGAAGCCATCACCCGCGGCGGTCAGTTCGATGGCAGGATTGTTCTTATCCTTCTGGGCAGCGGTGTTCTCAAAGCGAACGTAATTGTCCACCTTGGTAGCAGTGGCATTCATCACAGGAACAGCAGCCAGATCATCGGCGGTGTAGATAGCAGTGGGATTGGTGGAAGGAACATTGCCATTCGCATCGGGAACCAGTACGCTGAATACGCAGAGTGCCACGATCTCACCGTCGGCATTCTGATACAGAACGTTGACAGTGTGAGCACCTGCAGACAGGCCGCCCAGGTTGATCGGAATCAGCATACGGGAAGCATTGTCAGCACCGGTGTTCTTAGCAGCGGCAACAACGTTAGCATCGGCAGTAACTGCGAAGCTGGCATCAAAGATAGCAGCATTGGTGTCGATCTGGTAACCGAACTGACCAAGATCGCCCTTAGCACCGATCCAGCCCCAGTAGTTAAGAGTAGCCATATCAGCGGTATAGTTTACGATCTTGTTCCAGCCTGCGGCCTGACCGGGGGTGAAGATACCGGTGCGGGCTGCTCCGTAGTACAGCTCGTCAAAGGACTGGTGAGTTATGATCTGCTTGTCAGCATCCCAATCCTTATACTTGGGGAATGCCATGCCACAGTTCTTGCAGTTGTTCTGCGCGAAGTTGTGACCCAGAGCGTCAGTGGCGTCACCGGTGTAAGTGTCGCCACAAGCACAGGTGTAGGTGGTGTAACCGTCTGCCTGGCAGGTAGGAGCGGTTACATTAGAGGTGTACTCATGCTTGTGAGCGGGAGCCTGCTCAGAAACGGTGAAGGAACCAACGGTGGTGGGGCTCATAGCCCAGAAGTTCAGGGTGAAAGTCGGAGGCCAAGCGG
>JAZOOM010000406.1:0-2140 GCA_045655025.1 Eubacteriales bacterium
TAGGGGGTAGTAACGGTCAGGTCATCGCTCCCCTGCATCATGCAGTGCGCCGCCCAGATGTAGGGGAAGGGCTCGCGGCCTCGATTCGTCATGCGGTAGGTGATCCGCAACGCCCCGTCAGCCTCGGGGGTCAGGGTCTTGGAGAAGTCCACGGCGAACATACGGGAGGTGCAGGACAGGGTAACGGACTCCTCCGTCTCCGTCACGTTCATAGGCAAGCGACAAACCTCCCCGTGGTCGGGGTACGTCTTCCCGGCGTTCTCCCCCTCCGTGGGGGTATAGGGGTCAATGGTGGGAAACATATCGTCCCAGGAGGAGCACTCGGATTCCACGTAAGACCCGTCGTAAGCCAAACGGCCATAGGCGGGAGCCGGATTCTGACACAAGAACTCAAACCCGTCAGAGACTGCCGCCACCGAAACCAGCTTGCCCCCGTCCTCGGGCAAAAACAGCGCGGAAAGGGTTTGGGTCGTCACCCGCAAAGCGGGTCTGTCCTTGTAAACGTCGGAGGAAAAGCCGAGAGGGAAACGGGTCATGGTAGCTACCGCCTTTCTGTTGCGTGAATGATACCGTCAGTATAGCACATCCGCGGGGGACTTGTCAAGAGCGCAACCGCCATTCTCGGGCCTGCCGCCGAAAAAACACGGGACAGGATTGATTTTTTCGAAAAAGTATGCTATAATGAACACAGAAAAATCCCCAAAGGAGATATCCCCATGAAGCACGTACACATCTACACCGACGGTGCCTGCCGCGGCAATCCCGGCCCGGGCGGCTGGGGTGCCATTCTGGTCTACAACGGCATTGAAAAGGAGCTTTCGGGCGGCGAGCCCCAGACCACCAACAACCGCATGGAGCTGACCGCCGTCATCACCGCCCTGTCCGCTCTCAAGGAGCCCTGCCGGGTCACCCTCACCTCGGACTCCAAGTACGTCATCGACGGCATCACCAAGGGCTGGGCGAAGTCGTGGAAGGCAAGAGGCTGGATCAAGGGAGACAAGACCCCCGCCCTTAACCCCGACCTGTGGGATGCCCTCCTGACCCAGCTGGATCGCCACCAAGTGGAGTTCGTCTGGGTACGCGGCCACGCGGGACACCCCTACAACGAGCGTTGCGACGTGCTGGCCACTACGGTGGCGGATAGCTTCAAGGCGTAACCTCCTCTCCCACCACACCATGAACAAGGAGGCCGTCATGTCCTATTCTGTCATTCCCGTGACCCCCGAGACTACCCCCGCCGCCGTGGCCATCTGGAACCAGGTGGTGGAGGATGGGGTAGCCTTTCCCCAAACAGAACCCCTGACCCTCGAAGAGGGCATTTCCTTCTTCGCCGAGCAGACCCTCACCGCCGTGGCGGTGGACGACGCGGGCGAGGTGCTGGGGATGTACATCCTCCACCCCAACAACATCGGCCGTTGCGGTCACATCGCCAACGCCAGCTACGCCGTGGAAAGAAGTGCTCGCGGACGGGGCGTGGGGGAGGCTTTGGTGAGGGATAGCCTCAAGCAGGCCAAGGCGCATGGCTTCACGATCATGCAGTTCAACGCCGTAGTGGCCACCAATACCCGCGCTCTGCGCCTGTACGAGAAGGTGGGCTTTACCCGTCTGGGGGTGATCCCCAAGGGGTTTCGCCTGCACGATGGGACGTATGCGGGTATCGTGCCGCAGTACATAGAATTGTGAGCTTTGCCGCGATCTGCAGAAAGGAGACACTATGGATCCCCTTGTTTCCCTATTCGTGTTCCTCTCGACCCTTGCCGCGGGCATCCTGTATACTCTTTGGAGGCCTGTCAAGCACGTCACGCTGAACTCCCTGTTCGCCGCCATTCCCTTTCTTGTGTTCTTTTTCGCCTGCGTATGCCTTGGCGGAAGCGCACTTCACGATGCCGAGACGGATTACGAGCTGTATGAGGCGGGACGCTACTACCTCTGCTCCCACGGAGAGTACACCGAGGTCGCCTACGAAGTCTATCTTTTCATGATGATCCTTGAGATCGTCAGCTTCGCTCTGTTCGGTTTCGCATTCGGCCGCATCATCGTCAGCACGTTCTTCGGGGAGGATTAAAGCGGAAAAGGCGAAGCGAAACGAATGAATTGGGAAATTGCTGTTTAACGGGGGCGGCAGGGCTCTGCCCTGCAC
>JAZOOM010000407.1:0-3854 GCA_045655025.1 Eubacteriales bacterium
CCCTTTACCCCCGCTCAGTTGCAACCCAAACTCACCGACAAACCCAAATTTGAAAATCACCGCCCGATCGAAATCAAGCGGTGATTTGTACAAACCGTCAAACGAGGAATTACTTCCCTTCCTTCTCCCACAGCTTCCCCGCCTCCCGGAGAATATCGCAGGAGATGGAGGGAATACGCCCCAGGTAGTCAGGGCCTACGTTGAGCAGGTAATTCGCGCCACGGTCACGGCAGAGTCTGCGGAGGCACACCACCTCCTCGGGGGACTTCCAGTTGGTGTCGAAGGCCTTGTAGCCCCATGTGTCGTTGAGGGTGGCGGGGGTCTCAAAAAGGAGGTCGGTCTGCCCGTCCTCCGGCATCTCGTTGTCCCCGGCCGAGGTGTAGTCGCCGTAGCCGTTGCCGATGCGGGAATTCACGAGGCAGGCGGGCTGGTAGGTCTTGACCATGCGGTACAGCTCGTCGGTCTGGGCGGGGCTGATGGTCTGGGGCGTGTCGAACCAGATGAGGCAGAGGTCACCGTAGTTGGTCAGAATCTCCTTGACCTGAGGCTTGATCTTCTCCTCAAAGCAACGGGTGTAGTCCTTCCCCTCGGTGTCGAGGTAGTCCCAGTTGTTGACCCACCACGCCTTGTCGCCGCACCAGGTCTTGCCCGTCAGATAGCCGCCGCCGTCGGGGTGAGCCCAGTCGAGGTCTTGGGAGTAGTACAGACCGAACTTCAGGTTATGCTTGTAGCAGGCCTCGGCCAGCTCCGCCACCACGTCGCGGCCGAAGGGGGTGGCGTCCACCACGTTGAACTTGGAGACCTTGGAGTGGAACATGGCAAAGCCCTCGTGGTGCTTGGAGGTGAAGACCATGTACTGCATCCCCGCGTCCTTGGCGGTCTTGACCCACTCCTCGGCGTTGAACAGAATGGGGTTGAAGCACTTGGCCAGCTGATGGTACTCGGCATTGGGGATGCGGAAATACTGCTGGGCCCACTCGCCGATGTCCTCCATGCGGCGGCCCTTCCACTCGCCTGCGGGGAGGCAGTAGAGACCCCAGTGGATCATCATGCCGTAGCCGGCGTTCTTGAACCATTCCTTGGCGGCGGCGAGCTTGGCCTGATCAGCGGGGGGGAGGGTGAAATTATTCTGTGACATGATATTTCTCCTTATTCAATGATGTGACATCCCATGACCTCTGTCATGAAACGGGTAAGCTTTTCTTCGGTGGACATAGTGGCCTCCACGGGCTTTCCGCGGAGCTTGCCGATGAGGAGCAGGATCCCCCAAACGGCATAAAACACCAGAATGGGGATCAAGCAAAGCAGAACCACGATGGCGATAAAGAACTTTTCCTGAATCTTCTCCCGTTTGGTTGCCTCGCGGTAGCTGCCGTCTCCGTGAAGACTGCGGTAGACGATCTCCCCGCGCAACTCGGTGCCATCCTCGGTCTCGGTCAGCGTCGCAACGTACCAGTAACCCCCGCTGTGGCCGCCCCGCTCAATGCCGAGGTTGAGACCGCTCGGGGTATCTTCATAGAGGAGGTGACCGCTATCGTAGACGGTCTCGCGGAGGCTTTGCTTGAAATCCGCGGGCGGGAGCGAGGTGGTGAAGGCGTATACCTCCCGCTTGGGTCTCTTACGGCTCATGGCGGCTCTCCTCCACGGGCACGCAGACCCACGCGGGAATGCCCTCGGCCTCCAGAGCCTTACGGGCTGCCTCGGCGCTCCCGTCTCCCTTGAGGAAGATACCGAACACCGAGGGGCCGCTTCCGCTCATCATGGCGGTGACAGCCCCCGCCGAGAGCATGGTCTCCTTGATCTTCCGCGCCACGGGTCTTTCGGGTAGCACCACCGTCTCGAACAGGTTGTACACCGACCCGCACAGAGTTGTGAGATCCCCTTGCCACAGGGCGGATTTGAGGGTCTTCAAGCCATCGGTATGGGGGGTATAGGCGGCGGGATCAAAATTTCCGTACAGGGTATCCAACGCCTTGTAGGCGGTGGGAGTGGAGACCCCCTCCCCTCCGCAGGCCACCACCAGCTCACATGCGGGCATGGGGGTGATGGGGGTCAGGATCTCACCGATGCCCTCGGTGATCATAGCACCGCCCTTGATGCAGAAGGGCACGTCCGCGCCAAGGGTCAGCCCCACCTCGCAGAGCTGATCTGCGGTCAGGGGGCGGTCAAAGAGGTCGTTCAGCCCCACCAGAACGGCGGCGGCATTGGTGCTTCCGCCCGCCATTCCCGCGGCGGCGGGGATGCGTTTTTCGATGTGTATCAACAGGCTTTTGCACCCTCTCCCCGTGGCGGCGAAGAATTTCTCGGCGGCGCGCCAGGCCAGATTGCGGCTGTCGGTGGGGAGGTCGGGATTGGAGCAGGTCAGGGTGATGGACTCTGCCCCCGCGGTATGGTTGCCCAGGGAGCAGAGGTACATCCCCGCAGGCTCGGTGACCTCCAGAGTGATGGTATCGCAGAGGGAGATCGACTGCATGACTCCCGCAATCTCGTGGTAGCCGTCGGGGCGGCGGGCAGTGATATCCAGAAAGAGGTTGATCTTGGCATAGGCGTTCAGGGTCAGCTTCATGGGGTATCCTTTCCCTCATCGCCCTCCCGCAAAAGCATCCCCGTATACACGGGCACTCCGAAGCGGTCGGCGAAAAGCTTGCATTTGCAGAGAAATACGTAGTAGACGGGGAGCCCGCAGCCCTGCAGGGTCTCCAGATTGCCCTGCCCCTTGGAGATGATCAGATCCGCCTCGGTGACGGCGGCATAGGCCTCGGGGGAGATGCGGTGGAGGGCAGTCCCCGCCAAGCGGTCGCCGTTGCTCAGAACGGTCACTCCCTCCATGGTATCAAAGCCAACCTGCCGGGCATCCTCCAGCGTCACGTCGTTGAGGACGGGCGCGCCGCGAAACAGGACGGTGATCTTCAAATCGGGGTACAGCCTGCGAAGGGTCTGCACCAATAGCCGATCCATCACCACCTCGCCGCAATTATCGGTGAGCAGGGTCAATGCACGGGCAGAGGACAGTCGGGCGCGCAGATCAGCGTAAGTGGGATCATCCGAGGCGATCCGCTCGGGAGCTTCGGCCAAGAGCGCACGGAGCTTGTCCTCGTCCACGCTGTCCATAGCACCGAAGTCGATGAAGTTTCCCGTCATGGAGTAGCCCAGCGCGGTGCGAAGGGGATCGGAGCTTGCCCAAATCCTCCCCTCCAAGCCTTCGGCGGCGGAGAAATCCATCATGAAGCGGTTGAAATACGCCTTGACGGCGGCGTAGTCAACCTCCACCTCGGCGGCGGCCTCTCCGAAGACCTCGCGGCGGATATCGGTGATGGCCTCCATGATCTCGGGGCCGTTGGCGTGAGTGGGCAGGCTTCCCACCATATTCCCCAAGCGGCGCATGTAATCCAGCGCCTCGTCACGGGCGGCGGAGGCGGGGTAACGGTCGATCTGCTTCTTGATGAGGCAGGCTACGCAGGCGGGGTGCAGGGGAGTGGAGGTATCAACGGGGATGTGGGGCATAGCGGGTCTCCTTTGGGTTCATTGGCTTCATTATAGCACATCTCCGCTCAAAACGCAATAGAAAACGCACCAAAAAATGAGCCGCCCCCATACGGGAGCGGCTCGGAATGGAAGATCAGATCTTCCGCTGGATATACCGCAGCTTCATGCGTTCGGGAAGCGCGATGCGGCGGCGGATATCCCGGCGGAGGAAGAGGTACAGGGCGGCCAACTGCTTCATGTCGGCAACCGTCATACCGTGACCGAATTCCTCGGCGGCCATGCCGTTCAGAACGGTATGGATCTCGGGCAGGTCGGCCATATCCTTGCGGGGCTTTCCACCCTCCACGGGGGCGGTCAGCTCGGCGGTG
>JAZOOM010000408.1:0-5233 GCA_045655025.1 Eubacteriales bacterium
GTCATGCCCACCCTGGCCTCCGCTCCCTTAGAGGAGCTGGAGACTGCCATTGACCGCATCAACAGCCTCCGACGCAAGGCCGCCGCCTCCGAGGGGGATCTTCCCCACGTGGCGGGCACCCACCTGGAGGGTCGCTACCTCAACGTCAAGCGGAGAGGTGCCCACGCGGCGGATCTGCTGGTCACCCCCAACGCCGACGAGCTGGAGGCACTTCTCACCCGCGTAGAGGGCGCGCGCCACGTTACGGCGGCTCTGGAGCTGGATGGAGACGGCGCATTCCTCCGCCGCGCGCTGGATCTGGGCGCGACCGTCAGCCTCGGCCACTCCGATGCGGATTTTGAGACCGCCAACCGTCTCATCGGGGAAGGTGTCACCGCCCTGACCCATACCTTCAACGCCCTGCCCCCCCTCCACCATCGCGACGGCGGAGCTGTGGCCGCAGGTCTGCTCTCGAACTCCGCCTTCTGTGAGATGATCTGCGACGGCTTCCACATCGCCCCCCATATGGTCAAGCTGGCCTACCGACTGGCAGGTGACCGTTTGACCCTTATTTCTGACTCCATGGAGGCTACGGGCTGCGCGGACGGCGAGTATTCCATCGCGGGAAACCCCGTCACCGTCAAGGACGGCAAGGCCCGCACCCACGACGGTGCTATCGCGGGCAGTACCCTCTCCATGTGGGAGGCCGTTCTCAACCTTACCGCCTTCGCCAATATTTCCATGGAAAATGCCATCTATGCCGCCACCATGGCCCCCGCTCTGGAGATCGGTCTGGAAAACGAGATCGGCTCCATCGCTGTCGGCAAGCGCGCCGATCTGCTGGTACTGGCTGATGACAACACCATCTCCCGCATCCTCTGCGGCGGCTGCTGGCACAGCTGATCCCCCCATTTTCCCAAATTCCATAAGGAGGTCTTGGCATGGATACCGTGACCCCATCCCCGAGGATTCCCCTTCGGGACAGGCTTTCCGCCGCGCGGACACAGGCATCCGGCCTGCGCCGTCAAGCGCGGCAAACGCTGAACCGCAACGGCGGACACCACCGCCTGACCCTTACGTTGGCATACTTAACCGTTCTGATCGTGGCAGGAGGCCTCTACGTGCTCAGCTCGGGTATCTATACCCTGGCCAACGTGCTGACCACCCCCGCCATGATCTCCGACGACCTGCTGGGGAACCTGGCAGATCTACTGCTCGCCCTGCTTTGCCTGTTCCTTCTGCTCCCTCTGCTGAGCGGCATATGGCGGCTGGCCTGCCTCATGACGGCCCCGCCCGAGGATGCCCCCGCGGACAAACGGCCCTCGGCTACTCTGATCCAACTGTTCTACCCCTTCACGTCCCCCCGTGCCTACGGCCGATCCATGGCCGTGGGATTGGAATCCCTGGGCTGGGTACTCATGACCGCCGTCGTCCCCGTACTGCTTTTCCGCAACGTCCGCGCCATTTTGGATCTGCCCGGAATTTTGATCGCCCTCTGCTTGACGGTGTGTGTCCTTTTGGGACTTGGAGCCTTCCTCCTTTCGGGAAAACGATCCGGCTTCGGGTATTACGTGTTCTTGCATGAGGACGTGTCTCTGCGGGATGCCGACCGCTATTTCCGCAGTCTCTCCCGCCCCCTGCTTCTTCCTCTCCTTTGGCGACTTCCCCTCCTGGGCTGGGCATTGATCTCGTTCGTAGCTGTGCTGATCCCTCTGTTCCCCCACACCCTTCCCTACTGCGCATGCTGTGCCGCTGTCCACGCGCGCCGGCTGCAAGATCCCGAAAGCTGACCGTCCGCGTTTCCCCTACAACCAAAGATACATCATTTTTTGGAGGAATTTTCCATGTCGACCCAACGGCACAATCCTACCGTCGGAATCAAGCTGCGCGGAGGACGCCATTACCTATTGATCCTCATCGATTCAGTCTGCTTCGTTTTGGCCTACGCCATCAACATTTTGGTCACCTCCTTCTCGGAGCAATACGACGATCGAAACTGGCTTCCCTTCTGGGCAAACTTTCTGATTCTTCTGACCATACTCATGACCGCGCGCACCCTGCTGGACGTGTACCGCAACATTTGGCGATACCCCAACGTCCGCGCGTACCTGTCCATGGTCATTGCCGATGCCGCCGGCGGTATACTGGCCCTTCTTCTGACCGGCTTCCTGCATTCCATAGGAACGGATAATATCTACATGGGCTTTTGGCAGACCTTCCTGGTGGTGGTGCTGTTCAATATCAGCACGCTGGTTCTCCGCTTCGGCTACCAGCTTTTCCACCAGTACCAAAACATGCGGGAAAAATCCATGCCCACAGGCATTCCGCAGGTAAAGAAAGCCAACATCGCCATCATTGGCGCGGGTCAGGTGGGCTTCCATTTGGCCGAGGAGCTGCGCACCAACCCCATGGCTCACTATAAGGCCGTATGCTTTATTGATAATAACCCCTCCAAAATTGGTCAACGCATCTCGGATCTGGACGTATATGATGAGGATGACAACATCATGAACGTGTTAAGCTCTCTGGAGGTACAGGAGATCTTCGTGGCCATTTCCAATCTTCCCGCCACCGAGAGCCGTCGGATCTTTGATCTGTACAATCGCGCCGGATACCCCGTTAAGCGCTACGACCATACCGCCCCCGGAGACAGCCGAAGCCGAGGCACCCTCCGTAATTTCCATTACGAAGAGCTTTTGGGCCGTGAGTCTCTGGAGAAGCACATCAACTTCGAGGATCTCTCCCAATACTATCGGGGACGGGTGGTGCTGGTCACGGGTGGCGGCGGCTCCATCGGCAGTGAGCTCTGCCGTCAGATCGCCTCTCATAACCCCGCACACCTCATCATTCTGGACATCTATGAGAACAACGCCTACGACATCCAGCAGGAGCTCATCCGTAAGTATGGAAGCCGACTCAAGCTCACCGTAGAGATCGCCTCGGTGCGCGATCCCATCCGTCTGGACAGCATCTTCAAGGCCTACCGCCCCGACGTGGTCTTCCACGCCGCCGCCCACAAGCACGTGCCCCTCATGGAGCACAGCGCCTGTGAGGCCATCAAAAACAACGTCTTTGGCACCTACAACACCGCCAACATGGCCGAGAAATACGGCGTTTCCAAGTTCGTCCTCATCTCCACCGACAAGGCCGTCAATCCCACCAACGTCATGGGTGCCTCCAAGCGTCTCTGCGAAATGGTGATCCAGTGCCGCCGCGATAGTAAGACCGATTTTGCCGCCGTCCGCTTCGGTAATGTTCTGGGCTCCAACGGCTCGGTGGTTCCCCTTTTCCGCAATCAGATCGCCCAGGGCGGCCCCGTCACCATCACCGACAAGCGCATCGTCCGCTACTTCATGACCATCCCCGAGGCCACCAGTCTGGTCATGCTGGCCGGCTCTATGGCCGACGACGGCGACCTCTTCGTGCTGAACATGGGCAATCAGGTGCGCATTCTGGACATGGCTGAGAACATGATCCGCCTCATGGGCTACGTTCCCTACCAGGACATCGACATCATCGAGACCGGTCTGCGCCCCGGCGAGAAACTTTACGAGGAGCTCCTCATCAAGACGGAGAATCTGAAAAAAACCAACAACAGCCTCATTTTCGTTGAGGTCGACACCCCTCTGTCCCGTGAGGCAATGGAGCAAAAGCTGGACATGCTTCGCATGGTGCTGAAGGAAACCGAGCAGGACGTTGCGTCTCCCCGTATCAAGCAGGTCATGAAATCCATCGTCCCCACCTTCCGTGATCCCGATGAGGTCAACCGCACCGCCGACGAGACCCCCGAAATGAAGGCGGCCAATGAGCAATCCGCCGCCCATCGAGACGCCGCGGCGCACGAGGACACCGATTGTCCCGCCCCCGCAGGCGTGGCCGCGTCCGAGGATTCCGATGGCAACGGCTGAAAAACATAACGCACACAAGAAAAAGGCACTCCCACGCGGAGTGCCTTTTTGGTATATTTTTTCGAGATGCCCTTTAGTCAAACATCCGCCGAACGGGGCAATGGGACTTCACCGAATGCACCATACCTACGAGAATGTAGGTAGCCAACAGCGAGGAGCCGCCACAGGACAGGAAGGGAAGGGTAATGCCCACCACGGGCAGGAGTGCCAGACACATACCGATGTTCTCCAGCGTCTGGGCAATGAGCACGGCGGCCACGCCCACCGCAATGAGCATGCCGTAATCGTAGCTGGCCTGCCGCCCGATCCAGAGCACGCGCATGACCAGCACGGCCAGGGTGGCGATCACCAGGAGGCCCCCGATAAAGCCGAATTTCTCGCAAATTGTGGCCAGAATGAAGTCGGTGTGGGAGGCGGTCAACGCCTCGTAGTCACCGCCATTCCGCCAGCCCACTCCAAGGAGGCCGCCGTTTTCGATGCATTGCTTGGACAGAAGGGGTTGCCATCCCTTATCCTTGGGGTCAAGGGACGGGTTGAAGCCCACCACGATGCGATCCTGCTGGTAGGAGGCCAGATAGTCCCACAGGAAGGGAAAGGCGACGGTCAGAGCCCCGCCCATGCCCGCAAAGTACCCCCAATGGAGTCCCGCGCAAAAGAGCATGATGATCACCAATGCCATGTAGACCAGCGCCACACCCAGGTCTCCGGACACGAGGATGAGACCCACCACCAAAAGCGCGTGGATCCCCAGACCCACAATGGTGCGGAAGCGGTTGATGACGTTCTGCACCACCGACAAGTGCTTGGCAAAGGTGCAGATAAAGGTGATCTTCACGAATTCCGAGGGCTGGATGGCGATGCCGATGACGGGAATGGTCAGCCAGCTCTTGTTGTTGGTCTCCATGCCCGCGCCCGTGTCGCCGGCAATCAGGGTAATGCCCAAAAGTCCCACGGACACCACCAGCATGGGAAACCACAGCCGATCCACAATGACGTGGTAATCCAGATTGGCCACGATGAAGGTAAGGATCAGCCCCGCCACCGTCATGGCGAACTGCATCTTCAGCTTGCTCATGCCGAAGTTGTCCACCGCGCCGTAGACCGTCACCAAGCTGATGACCGACAGCATCGTGGTACAGAGCAGGAGCACCCAATCCACGCGGCGCAGAGCGTCGGAGAGAAATATTTTGATCTTTTCGGTCATGCGACGCTCCTTTCGCAGTTTTGTAAATTTGGGTTTGTCGGTGGGTTGGGGGCACGGCCTCCGGCGGCTTAGAACCTTTTTGAAAAAAGGTTCTAAGAACTCCAAAAACTTTCAAAAAGTATTGTAAAATAATCCTTTTTTG
>JAZOOM010000409.1:0-10383 GCA_045655025.1 Eubacteriales bacterium
GTGTAGAGCGCCTGCTCACGCCAAGGGCAGTCCTCGTAGTGCTCGTGGAGACACTGCTGGAGGGTGTTCTGGCATACCTTGTAAATGGTCTCACGGAGGAGATTGCCGCTCTTGTACTCCTTGTGCTTGAGGGGGTACAGGGTGGGGCGCAGACCCGCGTAATGCACCGTCACCTCAGAGGAATGGACGAAGAACTGGAGGTAGCGGCAGCCGAAGCGGCGGAAGGTGTGAAGCCACGTGTTGCGCCCGGCCTTCAGGTCGATCTCGCAGAAGAAGCCGCGTACCGAGGTGCGGCACACGCCGTCCTTGAGATGCTCGCCAAAGCCCACGTCCAGACGGCAATCGGCAGGCACGTCAAGGTCGATGTCCAGAAATCCCGCGGTCTCCTCCCCCAGATCCACAATGAAGAACACGCCGTCATATTCGGAGGAATCCGAGACGAGCTTCACAGGAGAGCCGAATTTCATATCCCCGGACTTCATCATTTCGTGAGGGTAGCGGGAGGAGATCGCCGCATACTGCATATTCACCGAGGCCATGGGGTTCTCCGTGGTGTACTTGAAGCAACCCGTGCGGCAGAGGGCGGCAGGCATACGGAGCTCCAGCGTCAGCTTCTCGTTGGGGCGGATATGGAACTCCTTGGAGATCGTGGTATTGACGTGGCTCTTGTCAAAGCCGTCGCTGCCCGCCTCAATGAAGCCGTCGTAGCCCTTCACATCGTAATGGTAGGTAGGCCCCAGCTGACCCGAGATCAGGTGGCACTTGCCCGAGATGTAGTCGCGGGACTTGCGGGACAGCACCGACTCGTCAGACCACGTGACCACGTTGCCGTCCTCATCCACCACCTCGAAAATGAGCCCCGCATCACCCACCTTGTAGGTCTGGGATTCAATGCCGTAGTACCACACCACGGTAACCATGCGGTTCAGACCCGCCCGCAGATATTCGGTGATCTCCACGCGGTCATAGATCTTGTAGTGAGGATAATCGGCGTACTGACCGAAGGTGCAGAGCTTGCCGTTCAGCCAGACGGTATAGTTGGAGTCGCAGGCGATGTGGAGGTAGTAGCGCTTCCCCACCTCGGGAACCGCTACGGTGGTGAGAAAATCGCAGAATTCATCCGGGCCAACCTCTCCCTTTCGCCAGATCCAGTAGGCTCTTTGTAGTGCTTGTGCCATATCGTTGTTTCCTTTCGTATATGTGGTTTATATGAATGGTGTTTCAGACGTTTCTCATGAGTCGGCCATCTCGTACAGCCGCCCCTGGTAGGTGTCCCCCCGCGACAGAGCCATGTCGATGGCGTTGAGCACCTCCCGCTTGCGGCGGCTCCACAGGGGGGCCAGCAGATCCGCCGCCGCCCCGTCTCCCGTCACGCGGGCGACCACGGTCTCGGGGGGCAACAGCTCCAAGGCCTTCACCACGGCGGTAACGTAGGCCTCCTTTTCCATGGGGGCGTACTTCCCTGCCCTATACAGGTCGGCCAGCACCGTCCCCTCCAGCACGTGGAGCAGATGGAGCTTCACCTGATCCGGCCGCAGCTCCGCCACCCGCCGCACCGATTCCAGCATGGCCGCCTCATCCTCCCCGGGCAGCCCGAGGATCAGATGAACGCAGATCAAAGCCTTTGGCGCAACCTTCCGCAGACGGGTATAGCCGTCCAGAAAGTCGGCGTAGGTGTGGCCGCGGTTGATGAAGGCGGCAGTCTCATTGTGGGCGGTTTGCAGTCCCAGCTCCACCGTCAAAACCGTCCGCTCGGACAGCTCCCCCAGGAGTGCCACGGTATCATCGAGCAGACAATCGGCGCGGGTGGCAATATTCATGCCGACAACTCCCGGCCAGGTCAACGCCTCCTCAAAAAAGGGGCGCAACACGTCCGCGGGGGCGTAGGTATTCGTCCGCGCCTGAAAGTAGGGGATGCACATCTCGGTGGGCCACTTTTTGGCGAGAAATGCCCGTTGGCGGTCGTACTGCTCCCGCAGAGGAACAGAGGATTCCTCCGCAAAGTCGCCGCTTCCCCGCCCCGAGCAGTAGATGCAACCGCCCGTGCCGCAGACCCCGTCCAGATTGGGACAGGAAAAGCCCGCGTCCAACGGGATCTTGGCGCACTTGCCGCCGAAGGTGGATTTGAGCCAGTAGTCGTAGGTGTGGTAGCGTTTACTGCCGTCGGTAAAAGGAAAGGGATGCCCGCTTCCCCTCTCTGTTTGAGTGCTCACGTCATCCCTCCCTTACCGTTCTGACATTATTATACATGAACGCTCCCAATCTGTCAACGGGTTTGCTGAATTTTTTCGGGGAGACTGCAGGGAGGCAAGATTTTTTCGGTTGCATGGGATTATTTTTTGCGGACTACTGTACAAACGGAGCATAATGCACCGACATACAGCGAAAGCCCCTTGGAAATGAATCCGAGGGGCTTAGCTTTTTAGTTATTTCATTTGAATAGTCTTACATCGGCTGTATCACTCGTTCAGCTTCAACGCCTATTGCAATCAATGAACCAAAATAACAAAATCCAAAGAATCGTTATCAAGTGCTTCATCCCAAACAACAATGTTCGGTGTACAAATGACAATAGAAGTTACACTGTCCGACGTGACGAATTCATGTGTTGTGAAATAACCATCCTCAGTCATTGCTCCGATTTCCGAAACATGATAAATAGATCCATTGAATTCGACCCATTCCGGGATAACCACAGCTCCTTCCACATCCACGTAGACCAGCTGCACTTCACCGTATCCGATCAACGCATACGTACAGCCGTCGACGGTAAATGTCTCTCGCAGCTCCAGAATAGAATCATCAGAGAATGTATGCTCGGACCGGGCAGGAATATCATGAAGGCGAAGATGCGTATGTGGATCTTCCATTGTAGACGGAGTATGTGAATCCAAAAATGAATAATCTTTCTTCTCAGTGTCTTGACTATCGTTTACACAGAAATATGAATATCTTACTGAATCTCCATCATCCCAGGTTGCATCAAACCAATACCATTCACCATCATCCATTTTTACCAAATTCCATGCATGATATTCGTCACCTGTTTGTCCTATAACATATATGTTCTCGATCTTGTAAAAATTCAAGAATAACTGCATGGTTTTCGAATATCCTTCACATACGACATTCTGTCCTGTAAAGAACCCTATAATGGAATGAGCCCACAAGTCGTCTTCCGGTTCACCTTCATCATCATAGGCATATTCTACATGATCGACAATCCAATCATGAATTGCCAACACAACCGTGTATGTATCGGATATGCCATATATATAATTGGCAAATTCCTCCACTCCCGCATAGATAGCGGCATATACCTCGGCTCTCTTGCTCGCCGAACGATAGATGGAATCTACATCAATCCTGACAATTGAATCTTCATAGTAATTTAACGACACCCACGTCATCCAAAAATACAGCGGATGGTCGTTACGATAGAAACCGACAACCATTTCCGCATCATCCAAGGTGATTCCATAATCCTGAAGATCAAAACTCGGCAAATGCTGGTAGGACAGATCTGTCTCCGTATCATAATGGATTGCCGTGAGTGCTTGATCCAGACTACGGTAAAACCGTTGTAAAGCCTCCCCGTTGGGCATGTCGGCAAGACTATCGTATGCTACAGTTGAGCAATACAGTGAACTGTCCGTATAATCGATCATCTCAAAGCCGCAAACTGTACACGTGGAATTTTGCATAGTATGACCGGTTGCGGGGATGACTTCCTGGGGTTTGGTCTTAACGCCGCAGACCGTGCAGAATTCACCGTTCGTGTAACCGTCAGTAACACAAGTAGGATCTACCCCTGGATACTCAGCGGAAATATGTTCATGCGTCATCCCCCCCTCGTAATAAACAGTCGCGAATATCAAGGATTGGTTGCCGGTGATGTGGATCTCAATTAAAATCCACTCAGAATCAGATCCGCCGTAAAACACGTCGGTTATACCGCTCAATTTAAAGGCTCGTTGACCAATAGTACGAATGCTGCTGGGAATGTGAATTTGCGTCAGTGCTGTACATTTGCCAAACGCATCTTTGTCAATGGACTCCACACCGAGAGGAATATGTACGTCCGTCAGATTCTGACACTTGTAAAAAGCGTTGTTACCAATATTTTTTACTCCGTCGGGAATATACACGCTCGTTAAACTTTCGCACGAATAGAAGGAATTGGAGGGTATATCGGAAATCGATATCCCCTTTTCAAAAGTAACACTCCTTAAATTAATGCAATCTCGGAATATTCCACTTCCCAAGGAAGTAACACCGGCAGGAATGGTGATATTGCTTATGGATTGGCAGTTAGAGAATGCTTGTGTTCCTATATGTACAAGGGAACTTGGTAATTCGGTATCCATCAAGCCCGTGCATCCCTCAAAAGCATGATTCTCGATAACAGTAACACTATTCGGAATCACGATACTCGTCAGACCGCTACAGTCAACAAAAGCTGCTTCACCTATGCGTGTAACGCCCTCCGGAATATAAACACTCGTAAGACTCGTGCAACCGTCAAAAGCATACATGCCGATAGCAGTGACAAGATCACCCGTCGGGGCAATAGCAGGAATCACAATTTCCGTATCTGTGCAAGAGCCAATGCCGCTAACAAAGCAGGTTCCATCCCCGTTTGACGTATAGGCCAAACCCTCGCTCGGCTTCCTAATGCCGCAGACAGCGCAAATATCCTGTCCGGCATCATAGCGGTGAGCGATAGGCGAAATAGTACGAATCTCACTGTAGGTGCAGTTTCCGCAATCTCTTGCTTCCTCACCGAAAGAGATACATGTCGGCGCCTTTGTCTTCACCCACCGTCCCATCGTATGACCAACAGCGGGAATCACCTCCTGCTGAACAAAGATCTGGCCGCACCCGGCGCAATGCTTCCCTTCAGTCAGGCCTGAGGCGGTACAGGTGGGCGCGACAGCTTCGTCAACTGTCACATCATGAACATGATTCGGATCGTAGTTGTGTTGGATCGCCGCATATACAAGCGGATCGTTGGCACTGCCGATGCTGATCTGTCGCCATTCCTCCGACGTTCCGCAATAGTACACATTTTTAAGAGAATTGCATCCGTAGAAAGCCCACATACCGATCTGCGTAACACCATCGGGAATTAAGATTTCGGATAACAAAGAACAATCGAAAAAGGCGAAGTTTCCGATGGAGGAGAGTCGGCTCTTGGTTGTAATGATGACACCTTCCAAAGAGCTACACCTGTAAAAAGCGTTTTTACCAATACTTGTAACACTGTCCGGGATGACAATAGTGCGCAAAGCCTGGCAATATCTGAAAGCATCATTCTCGATACTCACAATGGTGTCAGCCAAAGTAACACTCTCTAGTGCTTCGCAAAGATTGAATGCCTCTGCCGGAATACGTTCCCCGCCCGTCACAACTACCGTCTTCAAAGACGAGATCGAATCCCCGAAAGTATCACTCAGCTTAAACGAATCAGGGGTGTTTGCAAAGGACAAATAAACGCGCGACAGCTTTGAACAAGAATCAAAAGCATTCCAGCCAAAATCGGAAATGGATGCCGGCAACGTGATTTCTTCCAAGCTGACACAATTATAAAAAGCCATAATACCAACAGAACGTACATCGTCTGGGATGGCAATGCGCTTCAATCCGGTGCATCCTGCAAAAACTAAATCACTGATACCGGTCAACCCTTCAGGAAGAATAATGTGTGTTAATCCCTTGCATCCGGAAAACGCGCCCTGCCCAATACTGCAAACCGAATCCGGAATAGTGAAATTATTCAAGCTATGGCAACTTTGAAAAGCATACTCATCTATGGCAACAATGTTTTCAGGGAAGGCGATGTGGGTTACATTTTCGCAATCAGCAAATGCATTAGCAGGGATTTTTGTACCGGATGTAAGGGTCACAGTTCGAAGTGACGAAGGAACATACTCTGAATTACAGCCTAAATAACTCCCCCCAAACAAATATCCCAGATAGGCATGCTGCGCATTTTGCGCCTGTTCGCCCAAAAAGGGCACCGACAAGGTTGCCAGATTATTGCATTTATAGAATGCACTATTTTCAATGAAGGTTACAGAATTTGGAATGATAATCTCGGTCAGGCTCGAACAGAGGGCGAATGTGTAGGTTCGAATACCGGTCAGCGAAGCAGGGAGTTTTATCTTCTCCAGGCTTGTGCAATCGTAAAATGCTCTGACACCAATCGTTGTCACCGTATCTGGAATGTCGATATGCTTCAGTGCCGTGCATCCGTAAAACGCCCACGATCCAATGCTCGTTACCGTATTGGGTATTGTGATATCAGTCAAACCGGAACAATATTGAAATGCTGAGTCCTGAATGGCCGTCACACGATACCATGCTCCGTCCTGAGATTGAAAAACAGCAGGAATCACCAAAACCTCGCCTTCAATCCCCTTATAACCTATCCGTTCGCGGTTGTTCTTAGTAATCTCAAAATTGGTAGGAATGATATTCTCAAAATATGCATCCTTGCAAAGAGAGCAGGTGTGCGATATTTCAATGGTGCTTCCCACATTAGAATTTGTTAATTGGGACGTATACGTGTGACCATGGGATACAGCAAGGATATCACCACACACGGTGCAGTTCTGAGGAGTAGTGCAAGTAGCCTCAACACCGGGAGTGTGGCCATGGGCTACAGCAAGGATATCACCACACACGGTGCAGTTCTGAGGAGTAGTGCAAGTGGCCTCGGCACCGGGAGTGTGACCAGTAGCCTCAATGTCCAGGATCTCTTTTTCACCACAAGCACAGGCACGCTCACTCACGCCCTTATTGGTACAAGTGGCTGCTCGGGAGGTAGTCCAATCACTCCAAACATGAGAGTGGGGAGGCTCGGTCTCGACCGGCTCCGTTGCTTCAAGAGGATTGGTGGTGGTAGGATCCGTGATGGCAGGCGGTGTGTCGTTATCGCAAGCCGCAAAGAACACAACCAGAGCCATCAAGATTGAGGCAAAAAGCAAAACTTTTTTCATGATGCTGCCTTTCTGAGAGAATAAAATATCAGCATAATTATACCACTTTTTCACATCCGATTAAATTGACATACTCACCAAAAATAACTCCTCCTGTTTGTTCAGTATCATGGAATGAAAAGGCATACGCCCCCATGCCATAATATACTTGTCTTATATATTTACTGCCATCCCCCATGAGAGGTGGTGTGAACCATTAAGATAAGCATAAACGCGGCACACACCGCGAAGGGTCCCGGCTACGGAGCCGAATACAAAGGCTTCCGTGAGAGCGAGATCAACCGCGACATGGTGAAATCCCTCATCCCCAAACTGAAGAAGCTCGGCCATACCGTCCACAACTCCACAGTGAACACCGCTATAACGACTGCGGATTAGTGTGCGGGTACTTCGCTATGACTGGGTTCGGTGATTTTATTATATTACAAAACAAACGACAGCTCATTACCTTTTGGTACAAAGCTGTCGTTTTTTCTTTCGAAAGCGAGATTGATGAAGTAGCCCTGTTTTACATATGCTGATGAAAAACTTTCCGCCGCCCCTTACGCGACGAGTTATTAGAGACACCCAAGTTTTTCCGTATCTGACGGATTATTTTCTTCGGAATTTTTTGCGGACTACTGTACAAACGGAGCAAAGTATGCTATAATAAGATGAATATTTATATCCAACCGCGAGGTAACCCCATGTTTTTGTGCGACTACCATACCCATACACGCTTCTCCTTTGACGGCGACCCCGCCGCCACCCACGATGCCATGTGCCGCCGCGCGCTGGAGGTGGGTCTGCAGAGCATCGCCTTCACCGACCACTGCGATATCAACGGCGAGGTAGAAAAGCTCTACGACTTCCCCTTTGACCCCGACGGTGCGTGGAACGCCATGATGGAGGTCAAGGAAAAATACAAGGGCCGGCTCAACGTGGTCTGCGGCATCGAGCTGGGTAACGCCACCCAGTACCCCGAGGCCGCCCGCGCCGTGCTGGATGCCCACCCCTATGAGTTCGTCATCGGCTCTCTCCACAATCTGAACCGCGTCCCCGACTTCTGCGTCATGAATTTCGGACACATGAGCGACGGCCTCATCCGCCAGCTCTTCGACCGCTCTCTGGACGAGACGCTGGAGATGGTGCAGTTCCCCGGCATCACCACTCTGGGACACCTGACCTACATGCACCGCTACGTCACTCTGGCGGGAAAGAAGCTGGACTTCAAGCCCTACTACGACAAGCTCGAGGCAGTCTTCCGCGCCCTCATTGACCGCGACGTGGCCATGGAGATCAACGTCTCCACCCTCTGGAAGGGGCTGGGGATCTCCATGCCCACCATGGAGCTTCTAAAACTCTACAAGGACTGCGGCGGAAAGCTCATCACCGTCGGCTCGGATGCCCACGCCCCCGAGAACCTGGGCAAGGCCATCCGCAAGGGCTACGCGATCCTGCAAACCGTGGGCTTTAACGAGGTGCTGACCGTCCGCGATGGTCAGCGCGTCCTGCAATCCATTCAGTAAGCATCCTCGTAGGGGCGACCTGCGGTCGCCCGCCTCCATACCTCCCTTTCTTTTCGGGCGACCGTAGGTCGCCCCTACGGAAAGCCGAAACCACCGAAAGGAATCCCCATTCATGAAACTGGAAAACTTCTCCCTCCTCTACCCCGACGGCAAGACACAGAACGACCATCTGGCGGGCGTGAACGTCCCCGACATTGATATGTACACCCTTCAAGAGCTGGGCATGCTGGAGTTCTTCAACCCCAAAAGCTCCCCCGCCGCCGAGCATTTCACCACCGATCCCGCCGTCATCACCTACCGCAACCAGACCTTCGCGGATCTTCTGAATAACCCCTCCCTGGTGGATACACTCCACCGCCTCGTCCCCGTTCTGCAGGACATCACCGAGCTCCGCCGTCTGGAGAGCGACAGCGGCGACGACGACACCGCCTCCTACCTGTCCAGCATGACGGAGATCGAGCTGTACACCACCTGCGTGGATATCCTCCACAAGGGCATGAGCGAGGTCAAAAACAACCTCCGCGGTGCCGCCTTCAAGCGCCTCTGCGACTGCGTCATTGAGCTGGCCGAATCCGACTACTACCGCGAGCTGAATCAAAAGCTCTCCGAGCTGACCAAGCGTGTCCGCGAGATCAAGAGCGTTACCATCGGCGTGAATCTGGATGCCCAGCTCCGCCCCGCTCAGGCAGGCGTGCTGTCCATCAACGCCCAGCCCTTCAAATCGGGAGAGGTGCTGGAAAAGATCCTGCGCCTCAATTTCAAGGACGACGAGTATACCTGCATCGCATCGTTAGTCCCCTTCGGCAAGAAGCAGACCGACAACCAGAAGACCGCTCTGTCTCTGGCCTTCAACTCCGCCATCGGAGAGGTCTACAAGTCCTCCCTGCGCTCCTGGAAGAAGATCGTCCAGACCTACGTGCTGGAGAACACCGATTTCCTTCTGGGGCTCATGCCCGAGATCGAGTTCGTGGTCAAGGGCACTCAGCTTCAGCGCCGCCTGCTGGATAAGGGCTGTCCCCTCTGCGCCCCCACCCTCCTGCCCATGGAGGAGAAGATCTTCCGCGCGACCGAGCTGTATAACCCCGCCGTGGCCCTCAAGCTCCCCGACGGCGAGGAGATCGTTTCCAACGACATTTACTTCGACGGCACCGACGCCAACGCCATGATCTACGTGCTGACAGGCCCCAACCGCGGCGGTAAGTCGGTCATCACCTGCGCCATCGGCCTCTGTCAGGCCATGCTTCAGCTGGGTATGTACCTCCCCGCGAGGGTCTGCGAGATCAGCCCCGCCGACGGCATCTTCACCCACTTCCCCACGGGTGCCGACGACACCATCGACAAGGGTCGTCTGGGCGAGGAGTGCGCCCGCCTCGGGGAGATCTTCGACGCCGTCACCGCTCACTCCCTCGTCCTGCTGGATGAATCCCTGTCCTCCACAGGCTCCTTTGAGGCCTCCTACATCGCCGCCGAGGTACTGGCGGGACTGTCGCAGGCGGGTTGCCGTTGCCTGTTCTCCACCCACCTCCACGAGCTGGCGCAGGAGATCGACCGCATCAATACCGAATCCGCCGAGAATGGCGGTGTGAAGATCGACACCCTCGTGGCGGGCATTGAGGAGGGCAAGCGCTCCTTCCGCATCGTCCGCGCCAAGCCCGACGGTAAGTCTTACGCGCGAGACATCGCCGAGCGGTATGGGCTGACGTATCAGAATATTCTGGAAAAGATCAAAAAATAAGGGAGAAGACCCCGCGATACCGCTCCCCAAGCCTTCCGCAACCGCAATCAAAAATTTTTCTATTCTTTTGGGTTGCGGTACCCGAAGCCTTCCCCTTGGGGGGAAGGTGTCGCTCAGCGAATGCGGCGGGCGACGGATG
>JAZOOM010000410.1:0-3219 GCA_045655025.1 Eubacteriales bacterium
CCTTCACTCATACCCGCCCCATCCCCCGCATAGAATATACCAATTATCCATATACGGAGGGCACGGGTATGTTCATTTACTCCTTCAAAGCCAGCAGCATCAAGTTTTTCGGGATCCTTTGCGTCGCCCTCGCCGCGCTCATCACCCTCATCGCCTTTGTGCCCGCCTACGCGGGTGACGGTGGAAGCACGGGCGGCGGCGTAGCCGTGGATGCCCCCCAGAACAGCGGTGGGGAGACCACCGTCTCCATCCGCTACGATAAGGTCAAGACCGCCGACGATGCCGCTCGGTTCCTCGGCCAGTTCGGCTGGGTCGTGGACGCGGGCTCGGTGGAGACCAAGGAGGTCACCATCCCCGCCGAGTTCGACAAGATCTTCGCGGGCTACAACGAGCTCCAGAAGTCCCAGGGTCTGGATCTGTCCAAGTACAAGAAAAAGGCCGTCACCCGCTACACCTTCTCGGTCACCAACTACGAGGACTACGAGGGCACCGTCTACGCCAACGTCCTGACCTTTCGCGGGCGGGTCATCGGCGGGGACATCTGCTCCGCCGACGTCAGCGGCTTCATCCACGGATTTGAGGCTCCCAAGACCGAATAATTCCACATTGCATTAATTTCTAAACAATTCGTTTATAAAAATCGGAGGATCATCATGCCCCTACCCAGCGAGCAGAGGGAGTTGTATCAGTCCCTCATCACCGCCGCCGCCGCCGCGCGGGAGTTCTCCTATTCCCCCTACTCGGGCTACCGCGTAGGGGCGGCACTCCTGTCATCCGACGGACGGATCTTCACGGGCTGTAACGTGGAGAACGCCGGCTACAGCCCCACCAACTGCGCCGAGCGAACGGCGGTCTTCAAGGCGGTCAGCGAGGGCTCCCGCTCCTTCTCCGCCATTGCCGTGGTGGGGGGCATGGGAGATACCATCGACCCCGCCTGCACCCCCTGCGGTGTCTGCCGTCAGGTGCTGGTGGAATTCTGCCCCCTCGATACCCCCGTGATCCTCGGAACCCCCGAGACGTGGCGGGTACTCCCCCTGGGTGAGCTCCTCCCCTTCGCCTTCACCCCCAACAATCTATAAACGAAATATTGCAAAATTCAACACTTTGTTTATTTTCCCTCGTATTCCCCAAAGAAAGGACAAAACATGCGCCCCTACGACGTCATCAAAAAGAAACGGGACGGACAGGCTCTGACCGACACCGAGATCCGCGCGTTCATGCAAGGCTACGTGGCCGGTGAGATCCCCGACTACCAAGCCGCCGCCTTCTGCATGGCGGTCTACTTCCGCGGCATGACCCCCGAGGAGACCGCCTCCCTCACCATGGCCATCCGGGATTCCGGCGATACCCTCCACTTCGAGGGAATCCACGGCCTCCGCGTGGACAAGCACTCCACCGGCGGCGTGGGCGATAAGACCAGTCTGGCCGTCGCCCCCATCGTGGCCGCGTTGGGTGTCAAGGTGGCCAAGATGAGCGGCCGCGGTCTGGGTCATACCGGCGGCACCGTGGACAAGCTGGAGGCCATCACGGGCTTCCGCACCGATCTGACCACCGCCGAGTTCGAGGCCATTGTCAACGAGGTAGGCATCGCCATCGTGGGACAAAGCGCCGACCTCGCCCCCGCGGATAAGCTCCTCTACGCCCTCCGCGACGTAACCGCCACGGTGGACTCCCTCCCCCTCATCGCCTCCTCCATCATGGGCAAGAAGCTGGCCGCCGACGACGATTGCATCCTCTTGGACGTCAAGACGGGCAGCGGCGCCTTCATGAAGGCCGAGGAGGACAGCCGCGCTCTGGCCGAGGCTATGGTGGACATCGGCAAGCGAGCGGGCAAGCGCGTCCGCGCCCTCATCACCGACATGGATCGCCCCTTGGGACAGGCCATCGGTAATTCTCTGGAGGTCATCGAGGCCATCGAGACCCTGAACGGGCGGGGTCCCGCCGACTTCACCGAGCTGTGCGTGGCGCTGGCCACCCACATGCTGGTGATCTCCGACCGAGGCGACGAGGCCGCCTGTGAGGCGAACGTCCGCCGCGTCATGGCCGACGGCTCGGCTCTGGATACCTTTGCCGCCATGGTCAAGGCACAGGGCGGCGACCCCGACTGGATCTACCACCCCGAACGCTTCCCCTCCGCCCCCTACACCCGCACCGTGACTTCCCCCGCCGACGGGTACATCACCTCCGTGGACTGCGAGGGCTACGGCACCGCCGCCCTCCTGCTGGGCGCGGGACGCAACCGCAAGGAGGACGAGATCGACCCCGCGGCCGGCATCATCCTCCACGCCAAAACGGGAGACGCCCTCAAGGCAGGCGACCCCATCGCCACCCTGTACGCCACCAAGGCCGAGCTGTTGGATGCCGCAGCCGAAAAGCTGCTCGCCTCCACAGCGATCGGAAGCGAAAAGCCCTCCCCCCGTCCCCTCATCCTCGGGGTAGTGGAGTAAGCCATGGCCTCCTGGATGATCCATTTCCGCGTAGCGGACGCCCTCCTGCAAGCAGACGAGCTCCGAGAGCTTCCTCCCGAAGCCCAAGCCGCCTTCATCACGGGCAACGTCGCCCCCGACAGCGGCACGCCCCTCCCCGGCGGCGGCTACTCCCCCGACAAGGATACCTCCCACTTCATGCGCAGTTTCGAGGGAGTCCCCGCGGGACAGAACCCCGATCGGTGCGACCCTTCCCTGCTGTCGGAGCGTTGGTTGCTCCCCGCGCTGGAGGACAACGACCTCGTGGCCGCAGCCTTCTTCCTGGGCTACCTCTGCCACCTGGTCACCGACAACGCCTGGGTGCGGGATTTCGTCTACCCCGCCAAGGTGCGGCTCGCCCACCTGCGCTCCGTGAACGGGAAGGAGACCCCCGAGGGGATCGCCCGCTTCTACGCCTTTCTCAAAAAGGAATGGTACGATACGGATATTCTCTACCTGCGGAGCCACCCGAGCCTTCCCGCCTACCACGCCTTCCTCCGCGAGCCTCCCATGGACAACCGTTTTCTCCCCTTCTTCCCCCCCGATGCCTTTGCCCGCAAGCGGGAGGAGATCGAAAGCTTCTACAACCGCGGCATAACCGAGGCCGAGGAACGGGAGCTTTGCGGCAACGAAGCCGAGGCCGAACGCTTCATTCCCCGCGTAGCCGAGGAGCTCACGACCGATTTCCGAGACACCTTTGCCGCCGTCTCCGCCCTGTATGCCCCCATCGAATGTTGATTTACGGCACGACCGA
>JAZOOM010000411.1:0-4870 GCA_045655025.1 Eubacteriales bacterium
CCGAGCCCACCACGGGGCTGAGGTCGGCGTAGAATATGTCCCCCCTCCGCACGGTCTGGGCGGTCTGGGGATCTTGGTTGCGGATGGTGGATGACATGACGGTTCCTCCGATATATGCAACGCCCGTAGGGGCTATGAGTGGTTGGTGTGATTAGTGTTGCCCGTCCGCCGCGGGAATAAACAGGTTTTCCCACTTTGAAGATTGGGAAAATTCACCGCAGGGTTCTGCGGGATTCGACGGGCGGGTCATTGACAGTATATGCGGAGGGGGGGATTTTGTCGAAGAAATAAGAAAGGCACACGGCCGAGTGTGCCTTTCCTATATGCAAGGGTATTACTCCCCGGGGACGTAGTCCGAAAGACAATGGTATCCCACAGGGAAACGCTTGTCGCCGCTCTCCTCGATCACCAGCCACAGATCGGTTTGACTGAATTCAAGGTGTCCCTTGATGCCGTCCGCTTCAAAGACAAAAACGCCGTTTTCAAGTCTTGCGGTGAAATTCAGATTGGATTCGGTGATATCCTCCAGAGAGTGATATTTATTGTCCGGATCGGGGTAGTAGACGGCGTATTTATATGTCACATGCACGTCCATGTGGGATTCGGTGACGTTTTCAAAGCTCATGTACGTGGCACCATGTGCGCGGTCTGCATCAACCGGGATCTCGTTCAGCCAAGCAGATTTGTACCAGCGCTTTGTCACGGCGTTCCGTACGGGATCCTCTGCGGGAGGTGTCAGAGGGGTATAAGTCAGACCCGAAACGGCGCGGTTGTATTCATAGGCTTCAAAGGGCTCGGTATAGACACAATACTCGTCGTTATAGATCTCCTTGAACCGATCGGACGTGATTTTCTCGGTCTTACCTTCCTTTGTCAGGTAGTAATTTGTCAGGTAGTAATTGCCGTACTGGGCTACAAGAATCGAATAGATAAGATTGTAATCTCCGTCCGCCGTAAGCTCATAGAGGCTGTATTCCAGCATATATTCGTCTTCACGGTCTACGTGAATGAAGCCCTCGCTGTCCAGCCAGCCTTTCTCATGGGTCAGCGCGTCCAGCATAACAGGCTTACCGTTCTTTATGGTAAAGATGGCCTTGATGATGTAATCCTCATTCATGAGCACCAGCTCGTCCACACCGTCGCCGTTGAGGTCGATCTCATCGTAACCCTCGTTGAAGCCACCCCGATAGGCGGTGTACAAAAGCTGGGAATAATACTCAAAGGAACGGTCATCGGGATACGTAAAGAGGTTGTCATATTCTCCCTGAAGCCATTTGTTGGGTTCAAATTTTTCCAGGCAAGTGGAGATAGCCTTGTAGGTCTCACGGATGGCCTCGTAGCTCGAGAAATCCGCCACAGGGAGATTCTCGGTGGACACCTTTTCTCCCAAGGGGTAATGGATGTAGGGAGAGAACAGCTTGACGGTGCGTCCATATTCCATGTCGAGCGTCTGTCTGCGCTCCCGATACAGCTCATTGAAGGCCTCCTTATCAATGACCGTCCGATTGCCGTCCACCATTTGATAGAGCTCCAAGGTCTCCTTCTTTTCCTGATCGTAGACCTCGCCGTAGACGGCATCGTAGACCATTCTGTCCCCTTCCACGTGACAGGTATAGAGGGTAGCATCCTTGATACTGCCATTGACGGTGGAACGCTCCATAAAGAAGCGGTTTTTGGTGGCGAACAGGAATACGGCCCCTTCGCCGTAATTGGCTTCCAACAGGACAGGCTTACGGTTTACAAGTGTGAAAACAGCTCGGATGGACGTGTATCTGGTCAGCAGGATCAGCTCGGGGGTGCCGTTGCCGTCCATGTCCTTGAAGCCATAGCCAAGTTCTGCCAGAGTCTCGGCCTTCTGATCGGCCACAATGCCGTAAAGAGCCTCCGCAATGGCGGCTTTCTCCTCCTTCATGCCATCGGTTTTGGGAGGAGTCAGCTCTTCCCCATTTTGCCTGGCGGTCAGGAGGTTGGTATACTCGGCAATAATGCCTTCGTAGGCAACCTTCTGTTTCTCATAGGTCTTGTCGGGATCACCGCAGGCGGTGAGAGCCGAGAGGGCGAGGATGCAAAGGATCAACGCCGAGACGCATTTCAGAATGTGTTTCATGAGGAAAGTCCTTTCTGTGTTTTTGAGAAGTGTCTTCTACTTATATAAACACGGTGGGGAGGCTTGATATGACAAAAAACATGATTTTTTTCCATTACATTATATCACACATTTTGGAAAATTGCAAGACTTTATTAGAGTCACTTAGTGTTTTTTTGCGGTCGCTCGACTGCATATGCTCGTGAAGTCCTTTCCGTTAGCAATCCCTACCCACTCTCTGCGAAGATTTTCCCGCTTCACAGCCCGTTCATTGAATCTTAACAAAGAAATCAGCGAGAAAATTTCAAAAAGGGCTTGACAAATCGGAGAAAAAGTGGTACATTATATGCGTGGTTAGCACTTGATGCGTTTGAGTGCTAAAAACCGACAAAGAAACGCAGAAAGGCAGGAATCACGGCATGGCTGAACGCCACGAGGAATTGAGTGAGCGGAAAAAGCTCATACTAAAGGCGATCATTGACGCCCATATCGCGGACGGCGAGCGCGTCGGCTCCAAGTATCTGATGGAAACCAAGCAGATCCCCTGCTCCTCTGCTACCATCCGCAACGAAATGGCCGAGCTGGAGGCCATGGGCTACCTGGAGCAGCCTCACACCTCCGCAGGGCGCGTCCCCAGCGAGCGGGGCTACCGCTTCTATGTAGACACCCTGGTCGAGCATTACGCCATGACGGCGCGGGAAATTTTCCAGATCAATGAACTATTGAAGGAAAAGATGGCCGAGCTGGATCACATCCTCCTCACCGCCTCCAAGGTTGCCTCCAATCTGACCAACTACACCGCCTTCGCCATCAAGCCGAGGGCGTCCAGCGTTACCATCCGCCGCTTTGACGCGGTGTATCTGGACGACAACAGCTTCATTCTGGTGCTGGTGGCATCCAACGGGCAGGTCAAGACCAAGACGGTGCGCCTCTCGGATATGCTTCCCCTCTCCACGGCGGTGACGGATCAGCTGGCTCTGACCCTCAACGAGCATTTGCAGAACCTGACTGCTAACGAGATCAACCTCCCCATTATGATGGAGATGGAGCGGGCCATGGGCAGCCGCCCCGAGCTGGTCTCGGTGGCCGTGAAGGTCATCTACGAGGCCATGAACGAGCTGGATCAGGGTGAACTCAAGGTCAGCGGCATGGACCGCCTGCTGGAATACCCCGAGTTTTCGGATCCCGACCGTATGAGAGAGGTGCTGGGTGCCATTGAGCAGAAGGACGACATTCTCCGCATGGTATCGGATCCCAATGGAACGGGAGACGTAAGTGTGGTGATCGGGTCTGAAAGTGCCGTCAAGGTCATGGACAATTCGGCTCTGGTCTACAAGCCCATCATACAGGATGGAAAGACCGTAGGTGCCATCGGCGTGCTGGGCCCTGCCCGCATGGATTACGCCAAGGTGCTGGCTACGCTGGAGGGCATCTCGGGGAACGTGGAGTCCCTGCTCTCCCCCGAACAAAAGCAATTGCAGGACGGCAAAAAGCCGCCCCGTGACGAATAAAGAAAGGAATATCCGACATGAGTGACAACGAGAAGAATCTTGACGTCGAGGCCGTAGAGACTCCCGCTGAGGAAGTCCCCGCTGAGGAAGTCCCCGCCGCCGAGAAGGCCGCCTCCGCGGAGGCTGTTGAGACCCCCGAGGAGGGCAAGGTCAAGGGCTCCGACAAGAAGAAGCTCAAGAAGGCCGAGGCCGAGCTGGCCGAGACCAAGAAGAAGCTGGAGGCCGCTGAGGCGGCTCTGGCCGAGGAGAAAGACAAGTATCTGCGGATGCTGGCCGAGTACGACAACTTCCGCCGCCGCACCGCGAAAGAAAAGGAGACCATTTACGGTGACGCTACCGCCGACACCGTCAAGGGTCTGCTTCCCGTCGTGGATACGTTGGAGCGCGCAGCCGCCGGGCTGACCCCCGAGGACGCTGAGTCTCCTCTGGGCAAGGGCATCACCATGACCCTGAAATCCGCCACCGATGCCCTCGCAAAGCTGGGTGTGGAGGAGGTTCCCACCGACGTATTCAACCCCGACATTCACAACGCCGTGATGCATATCGAGGACGAGTCTCTGGGCGAGGGTGCCATCGTGGCCGTCTTCCAGAAGGGCTACCGTAAGGGCGACCACATCATCCGCTACGCCATAGTTCAGGTGGCCAACTAACCAAGGGCTCCGCCCTTGGAGCCCGGCAGGGCTCTGCCCTGCACCCGCAAGAAACCTTTTTGCAAAAAGGTTTCTTGACTTCCAAAAAACTTTGAATAGGCAATCCCTATATATAAACCCGTAAAAAATTATCTGATATAAAGGAGAACATTATTATGGCAAAGATCATCGGTATCGACCTTGGTACGACCAACTCTTGCGTCGCAGTATTTGAGGGCTCCGAGCCCATCGTTATCCCCAATCCCGAAGGTGCGAGAACCACCCCCTCCGTGGTGGCCTTCTCCAAGACCGGCGAGCGTATGGTAGGTCAGGTGGCTAAGCGTCAGGCCATCACCAACCCCGACCGCACCATCAGCTCCATCAAGCGTCACATGGGTACCGCCTTCAAGACCACCATTGACGACAAGAACTACACCCCCCAGGAGATCTCGGCTATGATCCTGCAGAAGATGAAGGCCGATGCCGAGGCTTATCTGGGCACCACCGTCACCGATGCGGTCATCACGGTTCCCGCTTACTTCACCGACGCTCAGCGTCAGGCTACCAAGGATGCGGGTAAGATCGCCGGTCTGAACGTTCAGCGTATCACCAACGAGCCTACCGCCGCCGCTCTGGCTTACGGT
>JAZOOM010000412.1:0-1581 GCA_045655025.1 Eubacteriales bacterium
CATGGAGACCATCTTTCTCCCCACCATGAACGCCATGAACGCCGAGGGCCGCACCTTCAAGGGCTGCCTCTACTTCGGCCTCATGCTCACCCCCAAGGGCCCCAAGGTCATCGAGTACAACTGCCGCTTCGGTGATCCCGAGACGCAGGTGGTTCTGCCTCTGCTGGAGTCCGACCTGCTGACCGTTATGCAGGCCGTCACCAACGAGACGCTGGCTGACGTGGAGGTGAAATTTGCTTCCGACAAGTCGGCTTGCTGTGTCATCATGGCCTCCGCGGGCTACCCCCAGAGCTATGAGAAGGGCTATGAGATCACCATCCCCGCCGACGTGGCCGACAGCGTGTACGTGGCAGGCGCGGCTCTCAAGGACGGCAAGCTGGTGAACAACGGCGGCCGCGTGCTGGGCGTGACCTCGGTGGCCGACACCCTGCAGGATGCCATCGCCGCCTCCTACGCCAAGGTGGATACCATCCACTTCGACAACGCCTTCTGCCGCAGAGATATCGGGCAGAGAGCATTGAAGGCAATGAAGGATTGATCGGTTCATCGCACGGGCGGATTTTTGCCGAACCGATTCGGTTATCCGCCCGTATGCGGTGAAAAAACGTAGGGGGGAAGCACGAATCCCCCCTGTAAGCCATCTCAAAAAATGCGGGCGATTCGTGAATCGCCCCTACGAATGAAAGATTCATACCGAATCATGACGAAAGGAAAATAGAAAACTGTTATGGTTTATCGCGTATTTGTAGAGAAAAGACCCGAGCTTGCCCACGAGGCAAACGGTCTTTTGAATGAACTGAAGAATCTCGTCGGCATCGGCGGCCTCACCTCTGTCCGCCTGCTCAACCGCTACGACGTGGAGAACATCGAGGCCGACCTGTTCGACAAGGCCGTCCGCACCATCTTCTCCGAGCCCCAGCTGGACACCGTCACCGACACCCTGACCTACGCCGAGGGTGCCCACGTGTTCGCCGTGGAGCCCCTGCCCGGTCAGTTCGACCAGCGCGCCGACTCCGCCGCCCAGTGCATCCAGCTCCAGAGTCAGGGCGACCGTCCCACCGTCCGCTCCGCCAAGGTCTACGTCCTGGGGGGTGAGCTGACCGAGGCTGACATCACCGCCATCAAGAAGTACGTCATCAACGCCGTGGAGAGCCGCGAGGCCACCATGGACAAGCCCGAGACCCTGGCTATTGAGTACGCCATCCCCGAGACCGTGGCCACTGTGGAAGGCTTCATTTCCCTTGATGCAGAGGGCCTTTCCGCTCTGCTGGATTCCCTTGGTCTGGCCATGGATCTGGACGATCTGAAGTTCCTGCAGGCGTATTTCCGCGACGAGGAAAAGAGAGATCCCACCATCACCGAGATCCGCGTGGTGGATACCTACTGGTCTGACCACTGCCGTCACACCACCTTCTCTACCCACATCGACAATGTGGTCATCGACGATCCCGCCGTGGCCGACGCCTACGAGCGCTATCTGCAGAGCCGCATCGAGGTCTACGGCGAGGAAAAGGCCGCAGTGCGCCCCCAGACCCTCATGGACATCGCCACCATTGCTACCAAGGTGCTCAAAAAGAGAGG
>JAZOOM010000413.1:0-5102 GCA_045655025.1 Eubacteriales bacterium
ACAGGCACAGACCAGAATGATCCGTATGAGTTTTCTTTTCACAGATCCCGCTCCTTCTTCTTCAGCAGAACCGCTCCGAGGAGAGTCAGCGTAACGGTCAGGAGTGCGATAACAGAGCCACAGCCCCGGCTCTCTGCAGGCTGTGCAGTGGTCTCTCCCTCGGAATCGGGCGCCACCGTCTCGGCGGGAGCGTCGGTGGGGGTCTCGGTGGTGGGCTCGGTTACGTCGTTGGAGCCCTCTTCGGTGGTAGGCTCGGTTACGGCCTCGCCCGTGGTGTTCTCATGGGTGGAGATGTAGCTGAACTTGAAGCGGGCACCGGGGGCAACGTCACCGGACAGGTAGAAGTCCAGGATATCACCCGAGAACTTGGAATAGTCGCCCTCATCGTGGACGTTATCGGTCCAGGCGAAGTTTATGGTATAGTCGTTCCCCGTAAGACCCAGGGCGGACTTGGGGATCTCCACCATCATGTACTTGCCGTCCAGCTTGTACTTGACGTCGGCCACCTTCTCGGTATCGTAACCGTTGCCGGTGAACTTCTCCAGCACCAGGGTATCGGCAGAGGCGGCGGACTTATTGACCACGTAGTCAAAGGTCTCCCAGCCCTTATTTGCCTGATCCGAGTCGATGTACAGGGTCATCCAGAGGTTGTCGGTATAGGGGGTGATGTTCTCGTTACATTCCACGTAGAACCAGACGGTTTCGGCATCACGGGCCACGCGGGCACCGATGATATCGTTTCGCCCCGAGGTCTCGGTATAGTGGAGGGACCCGTAGCCCTTGGCGTCACGGTCAGCGGTATTGCCGATGTAGGCGGCGTAGTAGGGCTCGGCGGTGGACCACTGCTCGCCACCCTTGGTCATGTCGATGGTCTGAGACAGGGAGGGAGTGGGGATAGGGTTGACACCCTTATACTTGCGGACGTAGTTCACCAGGAGGTAGTAGTAGTGATCCTTCAGGTCGCCCTTGGTCATTTCCAGATCGCGGCTGTACTCGTTGTTGAACTGATCGGGGAAGGCGTTCTCCACGCCGCCCCAGTTCTCGTGACGGCCCGCCGTCCACTCGTTCCAGCCCGTGATGAAGAGAACCTGAGGATCCAGCTCCAAGGCGTAGTCGAACTGCTCAGAGAAGCAGTAGCCCATGAGGGAGGCTTCACTTCCCTCCTTGACGAAGCGATCCTTGAAGGCAGAGGTGAAGGAGCGGCCGATGATATCCTCGCCCTTGTTCATGGCGGTGCAATCGTGGGTGATATAGCTGTGGTTGACGGCCACGCCTACCGTGGTCTGCTCCACAGTACCCGATATTGCGCCTTCACGATCCTTATAGTACGGAATTTGCGGATAGGTAGCCAGCCAGCCCCAGTTACCGGTCTGCTTGCCCTTGATCTCGTAGGCAGGCTGACCCGGGCGCCAGGTGAAGAAGCTCTTGATCTCCTTGTGAAGATTGTTGTCCTCACCGATATTGTTTTTGTAGCCCATGAGCATAGGCTTTTCATCCCAGTAGAACCAGAGATTCTGATGCTTACCCGGACGGAAAATATCCAGATACAGCATCTCGATCTGCTCGCGGCTTCCCTCGTTGGGGCCGAAGGGCAGGAGGAAAGACACCTTGGGGACATTTACGGCACCGTTGGTCTGCGCGTCATTCCACGTCTCCATGAGCGGGGCATAGCTGGACTTCCAGGTGTAAGCGCCGTTGGTGTTGTCGGTGAAAATGGTATCCACCCCCGCATTGGCCAAAAGCTCTGCGTGGCGGCGAAGCACCCACGGATCGTTGGTACGGTAGTAGCCGTAGAGGGGCTCGTTCCAGAAGTAAGCCGTACCGCTCTTGGGCCAGGCCTCGTGATCGTAGTCACGGATCGCCTCCGGGTATTTCAGAATAAAATCGTTGACGTTGAGGGGCTGGTTGGATGCCAGATCCACGTGCCACGTCCAGTAGAACATGGCCACGGTCTTGTCCTCCTTGACTCCGCCCACGTCCTCAAAGGTGAGGGACTCGCGGCCGAGACCGTCGGTGAAAACCCACGTATCGGGCATGACCTTGTGGGTGTTGATCAGATGATCGGCGGGCATCTCCCACTCGGCAGGGGGAGTATGCTTGCCGTCGATGGCGTCCTTGGCACTCTCAATCTTGAGGAAGGGCTCCACGGGGGTCTTGGTGAAGGACACCGAGATCTCCCAGGAGGCAGGCTTCTCCACACCGCTCTCATAGGTGTAGGCATTGCTCACGGCAGACGACATCTGCCATGCGCCCAGGCGGCCGCCCGAGAATTCGTCGATGCAGATAAGGTACTCTCCCGCAGGCTGCTCATCGAAGGAGAGCATGGCATGGCCGTTATCGGAGTGCTTCTCGATCTTCTTGGTGGCTACGGGAGCTTTGGTACGGGTGGTGTCGAAATCCGTATCCCACTTGTAGAGAGACAGAGTCAAGTTGACCGTCTTGTCGCCCCAGGTGGGCATGCAGAGGGTGAACTTATTGAAGGGTGCGCCAAATCCCATACGGATACCGATGGGGGTGCCCTCGGTGAACTGGCGGGCGGAATGGGTCGCCAGCTCGGCGGTGTCAAAGGCCTTGATGGTCACGGGCTGATCCGAGGCGATGTTGTCGTCGGCGGCATTGACCGTAAACAGGATCGCGACCGAGGACGAGAGCATGAGCACTGCCAAAAGCAAGGCCAAAGAAAAACGTACGTGCTTTTTCATAGAAACCTCCTACTATAACGGGGTACATCCGTATTATACAAAATAAACCGGGATTTGTCAATGCGTATTCTCCATAATGTAAAACATTTTTTCCCCTCCCCTTGACTTTCATCGCGAAATCGGCTATAATATTCCCATGGAAAAACCTCAAAAAAGGAGTGTAGATATGGCCACCACCCCCGATATGACCGCCCTCCGCGCCCACGCGGAGAAATTGCGCAATGAGCTGGACTACCACGCCCGCCTCTACTACGTGGAGGACGCCCCCGTTATCTCCGACTACGAGTACGATAAGCTCTACTACGAGCTTGTGCATCTGGAAGAAGACTACCCCGAGCTGGACGATCCCGCCTCCCCCACCCACCGCGTGGGCGGCAAGGCCTTGGACAAGTTCGACAAGGTCACCCACACCGCCCGTATGGACTCCCTCTCCGACGTCTTCTCATATGACGAGCTGGGAGATTTTATCCACCGCGTCCATGAGGTATTGCCCGACGCTCCCTTCTCGGTGGAGCCCAAGATCGACGGCCTGTCGGTCTCCCTCCGCTACGTGGGCGGCGTCCTGACCCAAGGCGCCACCCGCGGCGACGGCATCACAGGCGAGGACGTGACCAACAACCTGAAGACCATCTTCGACATCCCCCTCACCCTCCCCGAGCCTCTGGATCTGGTGGTGCGCGGTGAGGTCTACATGCCCCGCGCCGTCTTTGAGCGCCTGAATGCCAAGCGTGAGGCCGAGGGCACCGCCCTGCTGGCCAACCCCCGCAACGCCGCCGCAGGCTCTCTGCGCCAGCTCGACCCCAACATCACCGCCCAGCGCGCCCTGTCCATCTTTGTGTTCAACTTCCAAGAAGGTAGCCTCTACCTCGACGGCCGCGCTCCTGAGACCCACACCGAGACCCTGAACCGCCTCTCCGAGTTGGGCTTTACGACCTTACAGGAGACCACGGTGTGTACCACCCACGCCGATATTGTCGCCCACATTGAATCCCTCGGGGCCAAGCGCGACGACCTCGCCTACGATATCGACGGCGTGGTAGTCAAGCTGGACAGACTCACCGACCGCACCCGTATGGGCGAGGGCACCAACACCCCCAAATGGGCGGTGGCCTACAAGTTCCCCCCCGAGCAGAAGATCACCAAGCTGGAAAGCGTCACCGTGGCCGTGGGACGGACGGGTGTCCTGACCCCCACCGCCAACCTTGCTCCCGTCCGTCTGGCAGGCACCACCGTCAGCCGCGCCACTCTCCACAACCTCGACTTCATCCGTGAGCGCGACATTCATCTGGGGGACTACGTCACCGTCCAGAAGGCGGGGGATATCATCCCCGAGGTGGTCTGCGCCCATCCCGAGAAGCGGGACGGCTCCGAGATCCCATTTGAAATGCCTACCACCTGCCCCTCCTGCGGTGAGCCCGTATTCAGAGAGGAAGGCGAAGCGGCTGTCCGCTGTACCAACGCCTCCTGCCCCGCCCAGCTCTCCCGCGGCATCGAGCATTTCGCCTCCAAGGACGCCATGGATATCGACGGCCTCGGCCCCCAGATCGTGGAAGCCCTCATCCGCGCCGACCTCATCCGCGACCCCGCCGACCTCTACTCCATCAAGGCCGAGCAGGTAGCCAATCTGGAGCGCATGGGTGAAAAGTCCGCCAAGAATCTCATAGATGCCATTGAGAAATCCAAGAAAGCGGGTCTGGAGCGCCTCCTGTTCGCATTGGGTATCCGCAACATCGGCGCGGTAGCCGCCGCTGCCCTGGCCGCCCGCTTCGGCACGCTGGAGGCCGCCATGGATGCCACTGTGGAGGAGCTCTGCGCCATCCCCGACTTCGGTGAGATCACCGCCCTCTGCGTGGTCAACTACTTCTCCCACGAGCCCAACCGCGCCCTCTGCCGCCGCCTTGCGGATGCAGGACTGGTCACGGTCTCCACCGCCGCCCCCACAAGCGACCGCTACGCAGGAAAGACCTTCGTGCTGACGGGTACCCTCCCCACCCTGAGCCGCGACGAGGCCTCTGCCCTCATCAAGGCGCAAGGCGGTAAGGTATCCGGCTCGGTGTCCAAGAAGACCGACTACGTGGTAGCCGGCGAGGCCGCAGGTTCCAAGCTCACCAAGGCAAACGAGCTGGGGGTCACGGTGATCGATGAGGCGACGCTGCTGGAGATGTTGAAGTAAGGGTTGACAAAAACACGGAATCGTGTTATAATATCCGTATGGGTAAGATGTTCGGTCAGCTCGCAGGAGGCCTTCGGGCTGTATTGCTGAGACCGAATGTCTTACCTTTTCCCTTTGCATTTTTCATTCTGTATCTTTTTTGATTCAAATTTGGGTTTATCGGCCAGGGCCCTGCCCTGGACCCGCTTAAGGGACTTTTGAAAAAGTCCCTTAAGAATCCTCAAAAC
>JAZOOM010000414.1:0-3401 GCA_045655025.1 Eubacteriales bacterium
TTTGAGGACTGCTGTACCGTCTTTACCCCCCGTCACCCCCGCACCCGCCCCGACCTCCAAAAGGTGCTGGAGCAGGAGAAAAAGCTCCCCTTCGACGAGCTGGTGGAGGAGGCCATCGCGGGTATGTACCGCGTGGACGTAACTCCCGAGGGGTATGAGGTGAGACAATGATCAAGTATTTCTTTATCGGTCTCATCCTTCTGGACTATATCTGGAAGCTCGTGGAGGTCTACCTGTCCTCGGGGCAGATGAAAAAGCCCCTCCCCGCCTGCGTGCAGGGCATATATGACGAGGAGCAGTACAACCGCTGGGTGGCGTACACCCACGAACGCCGCCGCTTCGCCCTCATCAACGGAGCCATCAACACGGTGTTGATGGTTGCTATCCTCGCCTTTGATCTGTTGGCTGCGGTCTATAACGCGCTGGCGGGTAGCCTGCCGCCCGTGAACGACCGTCTGTACGGCGCCCTTCTGGTGATCCTCTTCAGCCTGTTCTTCTCGGCGGTGGATATTCTTCCCAACTATATCTTCACCTTCCGCATTGAGGAGAAGTACGGCTTCAACAAGTCCACCAAGAAGACCTTCTGGGGGGACACCGTCAAGAACGCCGTTCTGAGCCTCCTGCTCAACGTAGGTCTGGCCAGCATCGCCGCGGTCTTCTACGAGCTGGTGGGTCTGTGGCTCATGGTGGGGATCTTCGTCTTCTTCCTCATCATCGTGCTGGTGGGCTCGGTCTTCGCCCTGCCCCTGCAGAAGCTCTTCCACCGCTTTGATCCCCTGGAGGACGGAAGCCTGAAGGACAGAATCAACGAGCTGTTCGTATCCAACGGCTATCAGGTGCGGAGCATCTACGTCATGAACGCCTCCAAGCGCACCACCCGCGCCAACGCCTTCTGCGCCGGTATCGGCAAGGGCAAGAAGATCGCCCTGTACGATAATCTGGTGAACCACTACTCCGAGGACGAGATCACCGCCGTCTTCGCCCACGAGCTGGGTCACGACAAGCACAAGGACACGGCGGTCATGGCACTGTTGCAGATCGTCATCTACGCCATCATTTCGGCCATCATCGGTGTGACCGTGGCATCCCCCGCCGCCAGTACGGCCATGGGCTTTGCCGAGGTCAACGCCGAGGCCATGGTGCTGATCCTGTCCATGGCGGTGCTGAGCCCTCTCATGACCCTGCTCATGGTGCCCTTCAACGTCATCTCCCGCCGCATGGAGCGCCACGCCGACACCTTCGCCGCTGACTGCGGTCTGGGTCAGCCTCTCATGGACGCCCTCAAGCGTCTCTCCCGCGATAACCTCAGCGGTCTCAACCCCCATCCCTTCCTCGCCACCATCGGCTACTCCCACCCCACCATCGGTGAGCGTATTCAGGTGATCGAGAAAGCCATGAACAAGCATCCCCAGTCTTCTGATTAAAAGAAAGGACACGCACCATGGAACAAATGTACTACAACATGACCATCGCGGGCTGTGACCGCGCCCTCCCCCTCTGCCCCCTGACCGACGATCTCATGATCGGCGCCTTCGTCATTTTCGGTGATCCCGAGCTGACCACGGCCTGCTCCAAGGCTCTGCTTGCCAAGGTTCCCGAGTACGATTACATGATCACCGCCGAGGCCAAGGGCATCCCCCTGATCCACGAAATGGCGAGACTGGCCGGCAACCAGAAGTATATGCTGGCGCGCAAGGGCACCAAGCTCTACATGCGGGATATTCTGGACGTGACCGTTCGCTCCATCACCACCAACCGCGAGCAGCACCTGTATCTCGATGGCAACGACGCCGCCCTTATGAAGGGCAAGCGCATCCTCATCGTGGACGACGTGGTGTCCCTGGGCGACTCCATGCACGCCCTGGAGCAGCTGGTTGAGGCGGCAGGCGGTATCGTTTGCGGCCGCGCCACCATCCTCGCCGAGGGCGACGCCGCCAAGAGAGACGATCTGGTCTATCTGGAGAGATTGCCCCTGTTTACCAAGGACGGACAGCCCTTGGATTAAACCGTACCCCGTAGGGGAATCCGCCGTAATTTTCATAAAAATACCCCTTTGTAGGGGCGACCATTGGGCGCCCGCCATTGAAACGCGACACGGGCGACCGATGGTCGCCCCTACAGAGCCGAATAAATTCCATATTCTATATACGAAAGAAGGTTCATCAAAATGGCAGAACTTTTAACCACCAACGACAAGCGCACGTGCCTGTGCGCCGAGCTTTCCTCCGCCAACGTCGGCCAAACCGTCTGCGTCATGGGCTGGGCCCAGAAGCAGAGAGATCTGGGCGCCCTCATCTTCATCGACCTCCGCGACAGAAGCGGTATCGTCCAGCTGGCCTTTGACGACGCCACCGAGCGTGAGGCCTTCAACAAGGCCTTCACCGTCCGCGCCGAGTTCGTCCTCTGCGCCCACGGCGTTGTCCCTCCCCGCGGCGAGGGCGCTGTGAACAAGAACATCCCCACGGGTGGGATCGAGATCGCCGTCACCGAGCTGAAGATCCTCTCCGCTTCCCAGACCCCTCCCTTCGAGATCGTGGAGAACAGCCCCGTTAAGCCCGAGCTTCGCCTCCAGCACCGCTACCTCGACCTCCGCCGTCCCGACATGGCCTACAACATCATGGCTCGCTCCAAGATCACCAAGCTGGCCCGTGACTACTACGCCCAGAACGGCTTCATCGACATCGAGACTCCCTGCCTCATCGCCCCCACGCCCGAGGGAGCAAGAGACTACCTTGTGCCCTCCCGCGTCCACCACGGCAAGTTCTACGCCCTGCCCCAGTCCCCCCAGCTCTACAAGCAGCTGCTCATGGTCTCGGGCTTTGACCGCTACTTCCAGATCGCCCGTTGCTTCCGCGACGAGGATCTCCGCGCCGACCGCCAGCCCGAGTTCACCCAGATCGACACCGAGATGTCTTTCGTGAACGAGGACGACGTCATGCGTATGCACGAGGGCTTTTTGAAGTTCATGTTCAAGGAGTTCTACAACATCGACCTCGGCGGCGACTTCATCCGTATGCCCTACGCCGAGGCCATGGATCGCTTCGGCTCCGATAAGCCCGATATCCGCTTCGGCTTCGAGCTGAAGAACCTGTCCGACATCCTCGCCGGCACCGAGTTTAAGGTGTTTGCCGGTGCCATCGCAGGCGGCGGCTCTGCTCGCGCCATCAATGTCAAGGGCGGTGCGTCCATGTCCCGTAAGGAGATCGATGCTCTGGTGGAGTACGTCAAGACCTACAAGGCTAAGGGTCTGGCATGGCTCAAGTGGGCAGAGAATGGGGATATTTCCTCCTCCTACGCCAAGTTCCTCACCGAGGAGGAGAACGAGGCCATCAAGGCTCGCATGGAGGCCAAGGCAGGCGACCTCATTCTGATTGTAGCCGACAAGAATTCCGTGGTATTCG
>JAZOOM010000415.1:0-1791 GCA_045655025.1 Eubacteriales bacterium
TTGTCCAGAGGCATACCGTAGGGCTTGAAGTGGGTGAAGTTGGTCTGGGCTTCGCTCTCCAGCACCTCGGCGGGGAAGATATTCGTGCCGAAGAGCTTGTCCCACACGGCGTTGTACTTCATGGAGTAGGTGCCGGGGCGGTCGAAGGCCAGACGGTAGGAGCCGTCGCCGTTGGAGGCGCGCTCCGCCCAAGACAACGCCATGCGGCGAGCCTCCGCGATGTAATGCTCGTACTCGGCCTCATTGCCCTTCATGCGGTGGAGCAGACCGAAGCAGGCGACACCCATGATGGCCTTGATGGAGAGGTTGCAGTTGTGGGCGAGGTGACCCGCGAAGTCGTCGGTGCAGAGCTGGTTCTCGGGGTCCTCACCGTACCGGAGAAGGTACTTGACCCAATCCGACAGGGTGTCCCAATGAGCCTCGGCAAAGGAAATATCGTTTTCTGCGATGGCAGTGGTGGCGACCATGACCAGCATGTTGCCGCACTCCTCCACGGGCATCTGCATATGGAGGGCGTTGTCGCCGTAGACCTGGCCGTTGACCAGGGGGTACTGACCCGCGTCGTGGGGGGCGAAGTCAAAGGGCCAGGCCTCGCTCTCGGCGTACTTGAAGATGGGGCGCGCCATGCCCTTGACCAGCTCGGGGTTGTAGAGCAGGAACAGGGGGATGGAGGGGTAGGACACGTCCACCGTGGCGGCACAGCCGTTGGAGAAGCACTCCTTGGAGATGAAGAGCACGTTGCCCTCGGTGTCCAGCACGCACTTGTGGGCGGAGATACCCTGACGGTAGGCCAGGGAGAGCATGTCGGCGTACTGCACGCCGCCTGCCTTCACGGCATCGCAGTAGAGCTTGTCCGAGAAGGCGTCGCACTTGGCAATCAGGGTGGGGTATTCGCTGTAGGCGGCCTCAATGGCGGCCTCGATGGTCTGTCCGTCCTTGTTCCAGACCGAGGCCAGCGTCTCACCGAAATATTGGATGGAGGCGCGGCAGTCGTCGAAGGCCAGGAGGAACAGGGAAGTTACCCCAGCAGGAACGGGGACGGTGCCCATGATATAGCCCATCTTGTCCTCGTCGCAGACGAACTCACGGACTTCACCCTTGGGGGCGGTGAGGTAGAGGTAGCCCCACTCGATGCGGAGATTGTCACCCGAGCGGTTTAGGGGCATTTGGTTGGTCTTGCCCATCTTGACGGTGGGCATACCGGCGATGGTCAACAGCTCTCTCTCGGTGGTATCGTCCCCACGCTTGTCCATAACGAACTCCTCGGAGGCGAGGACAGAGGCAGAAACGGTATGGTCTGCGCCATCAGCCGAGGTGTAGGACAGAGCGATATAGCCCACGGGACGGGTCATGACGGTGAGATCGTCGGGGAGCAGAGGGGTGGTGAAGCGGACGGCGAGATGGACCTTGCCGTCGGTGAATACGTAGGTGGTGGTCAGGGCGTTGAAATCCACCGAAATCTGCTCCATCTTGGGGCGGCCGTCGCACACGCCCATGAAGAGCTTTTCCTCGCCGTCCACCGAGCAGATGCCGATGAGGGTATTGTCAGCCCCCGTCCAATGCTTGACGGGAACGTCGTGGAGGCGGTCGGCCATGGACCAGACGGTGAAGTAGGGGTCAACGTTGATGAGGGGGTAGGCGGGAGCGCGGAGCTTCATGGTATGTATGTCCTTTCGTGGGTATTTTCGGTAGGTTTATTATAGCATAGATGGGTGAATTTGTCAATGAGGTTGGATGGAATCGTGGTTTGTTTTGAAGATGGAAAAAGCCCCGCGCGGTGGCGGGGCGGGG
>JAZOOM010000416.1:0-6635 GCA_045655025.1 Eubacteriales bacterium
TTTTGCAAAAGGATCATGGATCTCCAAAAATCTTTAAATAACCATATTTATCAATATATTTTTGAAAGTTTTTGGAGTTCTTAGAACCTTTTTTCAAAAAGGTTCTAAGCCGCCGGAGGCCGTGCCCCCTCACCGACAAACCCAAATTTGAAGCCTCGAAACCCATTACGAAACAAGGAGGTCACTTCCCATGAGTGAGCCCAAGAAGATACAGAACCCCGACGACCTCCCCTTCGAGGCGGCCATTGCCCGTTTGGAGGTCATCGTCAGAACCATGGAGGGGGATAACCTTCCGCTGGATGAGAGCCTGTCCCTCTACGAGGAGGGCATCGCCCTGACCCGCCGCCTCAACCGCGAGCTGACCGAGGCCGAACAGCGGGTCATGATCCTGCAGCGCACCCCCGACGGGGAGATTAAGCCTGCTCCTTTTACTTCTACCGAGGACTGACGGATATGGAAAACACGACTTATGAGGCTCTGGCCAGGGCAGTTCTCACCGAGGATGCCGCGCGGGTGGAGTCCCTGCTGGATACCCTGTATCGCGGCGGCGGCCGCTGTGACGCGGTGCTGGACGAGGCCTGTCGCTACTCCCTCATGGCAGGGGGCAAGCGGGTTCGTCCCGCGCTGACGCTGGAGTTCTGCCGTCTCTTTGGCGGCGACCCCGAAAACGCTCTGCCCTTTGGGGCGGCGGTGGAAATGATCCATACCTTTTCCCTCATTCACGACGATCTGCCTTGCATGGACGACGACGATCTCCGCCGCGGCAGACCCACCAACCACAAGGTCTTCGGTGAGGCCTACGCGCTGTTGGCCGGAGACGGAATGGCTTTGGATGCCTTCGGTATGGCCGCCTCCAATACGGCGGTGTCGGCTGAGGCGCGGGCGCAGGCTGTGCTGCTCCTTTCGGGTGCGGCGGGCTGTGGCGGCATGGTGAGGGGGCAGATCGTGGATATGTTCGGGGAACAGCACACGCTGTCCTACGAGGAGCTTTTATTCCTTCACGCCAACAAGACGGGGGCCCTCATCCGTGTGGCCGCCCAGCTGGGCGTACTGGCGGCGGGCTACGGGGTAGATTCCCCCGAAATGGAGGCCGCCGTGGGCTACGCCGAGCGGATCGGGCTGGCGTTCCAGGTTATTGACGACATTCTGGACGTGACCTCCACCCCCGAGGCCATGGGCAAGTCCGTGGGCGGGGATGCAGACCACCACAAGAACACGTTCCTGTCCTTCAAAACCATTCCCGAGGCGCAGGCCTTTGCGGAAGATCTGACCGAGGAAGCGGTGGCGCTGGTGGAGCCCTATGCGGGCTCGGAGCGGCTGATCGCTCTGGCGCGGTATCTGGCGGTTCGTCAGGCGTAAGGTGTTTGCGGCGGTTACGCTGTGGGGGACGGCTCGGTGGGTGATTTCGGTTGCTGCCGGTTCATTCCCCTCCAAGGAGCGGCCGCTCTGCGGATATCCGTATATTTCATATTTCATTTGAAGAAAGGGATCATACATGAATTTTTGGACAGGTCTTCTCCATAATTTTCCCCTGGTCTGTGCCGGGACGGGCTGGATCGTGGCTCAAATCCTCAAGGTGTTCACGGGGATCTTTAAGCTGCGGAAGTTCAGCATTACGGCCTTGCTGTTCGGCAATGGCGGTATGCCCTCCTCCCACTCTGCCTCGGTGACGGCTCTGGCTATCTCCTGCGGCTTGTGCTACGGCTTTGATTCCGGCTTTTTCGCCGTGGCCGTTATGTTTGCCATCATCGTTATGGGAGATGCCGCCGGTGTTCGCCGTGAGACGGGCGAGCAATCCAAGATCATCAACCGCATCACCAAGGAGCTGTTGTCCCCCTCCTCTCCCGAGGAGTTTGACCGTACCTTGAAGGAGCTGGTGGGGCATACTCCCTTGCAGGTTTGTGTGGGCTCTGCGCTGGGCTTTGTGATCCCCTTCCTTATGTCTCTGCTTCCGCTGTACCTGGAGTACTGCCCCTTTCTGAGATGAGAGCGGATTTGTATTTGACTCAAAACGGCTATGCCGACAGCCGCACGCTGGCGCGGAAGCTGATCGAGGACGGGGCGGTGACGCTGGATGGCCGTGTGCTGAAGAAGGCCTCCGAGGAGATCGGCCCCGGGGCGCATACCGTGACCGTATCCGCTACCGCCGACACCCGCTACGTGGGTCGGGGCGGCCTTAAGCTGGAGGCCGCACTGCAGGCATTTCCCATTGACCCTGCGGGCTGTGTGGCCGCCGACGTCGGAGCTTCCACGGGGGGCTTTACCGACTGTCTCTTGCAGAACGGCGCGGCTCGGGTGTACGCCGTGGACGCGGGGCACGGACAGCTTCACGCCAAGCTGTTGGCTGATCCGCGGGTGCGCTCGGCTGAGGGTGTAAACGCCCGCAATCTGACGCCTGCCCTGCTCATGCAAGTGGAGGCGGATTGGCGGGTGGCTCATCCCGATGGGGAGAGTGAGCCCTTTGCGGGGACGGTGGACGGCATCGTCATGGACGTATCCTTCATCTCCCAGACGCTTCTCCATCCCGCGCTGGCCTCTGTTCTGAAGGAGGGTGGCTGGATGGTCTCCCTGATCAAGCCCCAATTCGAGCTGACCAAATCGGCACTGAACAAGCAGGGCATCGTCAAGCAGGAGAAGGATCGCAAGGCCGCCGTGGAGCGGGTGCTGGCATCTGCCGCCGCCTGCGGGTTCGAGGCTGTTTCGGTGATCCCCTCCCCCATTGAGGGCGGAGACGGAAACCGCGAGTTTCTCGCGCACTTCGTAAAGAAAGCATAATTCATTGACACATATACCTTTTTAAAGGTTTTTGGAGATTCTCAAGAACCCTTTTGCAGCTCTGCTTGCAGAGCGAGGTTCATTGAGCGGGGTTTGGGGCAACGCCTCAACATGTCCGAAGAAAGCAGGTGAACATATGGCCGATATCAAAAGAATCGCACTGATAACCAATTTTAACATATATGAGAAGGCGGGTGCCGCCATGCAGGTGGCGCAGAAGCTGTCCGCTTATCCCTGCGAGGTCATGGTGGCCTCCTTCAATCGGGATAAGGTGCTCCGCATGAACCGCGGACGGATGCAGTTTACCTTCCTGCCCATGGATGAGCTGTACGCCAACGCCGATCTTCTCATCGTGCTGGGCGGGGATGGCACCATTCTGGAGGCTGCCCGTCGCTCCGCGCAGCGGGAGACTCCCATTCTGGGCATCAATCTGGGTCGTGTGGGCTACATGGCTGAGCTGGAGATGGGGGAGCTGGATCAGCTGGCCTCCCTGTTCGATCGGGTGACTGCCGAGGGGCACAAGCCCGCGGCCTACGAGATCGAAAAGCGCTCCATGCTTCACGTGGAGGTGCTGACCGTGGGCGGGGAGGTACGTCAGCAGATGTACGGCCTCAACGATGCCGTCATTACCAACGGGTCGGTGTCCCGCATCGTGGACATTGAGCTGTCGGAGAACGGCAGTCCCATCACCACCTACCGCGCCGACGGCCTCATCGTGGCTACTCCTACGGGCTCTACGGCGTACTCCATGTCTGCCGGCGGCCCCGTGACGGATCCCCGTGTCCGCTGTTTTTGCGTGACTCCCATCTGTCCCCACTCGCTGGCCGCCAGACCCATGATCTTCCCCGATGACTCGGCCTTGGAGATCCGCAACATCTGCCAGCGGGAGAAGATGCTGTACCTGACCGTGGACGGCCGCACCAACTGCGAGCTGTACCGCGGAGAATCCGTCCGCATCACCCGCTCCCCCTTGGAGACCCGTCTGGTGCGGCTGAAGGCCTGCGGCTTCTACAGCCGTTTGCGGCTGAAAATGGCCGAGCACAACTGATGCCTGAAAAAGGAGATTTACGACCGTGAAAAAGAACCGTTTGGACAAGATCGTCGATATCATTACGACCTGCGAGGTGGAGACCCAGGACGAGCTCATTACCTACCTGAAGGATGCGGGCTATGCCGTGACCCAGGCCACCGTTTCCCGCGATATTCGGGAGCTGAAGCTGGTCAAGGTCATGACGGGGCGGGGGAACTACCGCTACGTTCTGCCCAAGGAGGACAAGGAGACCCGCCGTCTCCATATCAGCCACGCGCTGGCCGAGACCATCGTCCGCGTGGAGGCCGCTCAGAACATGATCGTGCTGCACACCTACGCCGGTATGGCGCAGGCCGTGGCTCTTGAGGTGGATCATCTGTCTCACCCCGGACTTCTGGGCTGTGTGGCGGGGGATGATACCATCATTATTGTGGCTCGGGACAACAGTAACGCCGTCGCATTGGCGGATCAGCTGCAGGAGATGATCCGGGGACGGGCGAAGGTGGAGAAATAAGGATTTCTCAAATTGGGGCTCGCCGTGAGATACAAAGATACAAGATACGAGATACAAGATATGTACAAGCATTACGGCAAATTCCGTCCTGTATCTTGTATCTTGTATCGACCGAGCTTGCTCGGCGGGTATCTTGTATCTTTTTTTATTGACAAGGAGGCTTTACCATGCTGGAATCCTTACATATCGAAAACATAGCTGTCATCAAGTCGGTGGACATTGACCTTTCCGAGGGGCTTTGCGTCCTGACGGGCGAGACGGGCGCGGGTAAATCCCTGCTCATTGACAGCGTGAGCTTTCTCACGGGCGGGCGGGTCAGCCGTGACCTCATCCGCGCGGGGGAGGATCGCGCTCTGGTCAGCGCGCTCTTTTCGCCGCCCGAGGGGGAGATGGCCGAGGCTTTATCCGAGCTGGGCATCGATCTGCCCGAGGGGGACGGCCTTTTGCTCCAGCGTGTTCTGACGCGGGACGGCCGTTCCACCGCCCGCATCAACGGCCGCGCCGTGACCCAGGGCATCCTCCGCGAGGTAGGGGCATTGCTCATCAACATCCACGGGCAGAGCGACAACCAAAAGCTCATGCAGGCATCGGCTCACCGCGCTCTGCTGGACGATTACGCCCAGGATGGTGACGAGCTGGAGCAGTACCGCGGGGTGTACGGAGAATGGAAGGCCGTACGGGACGAGATCGCGGGGCTTCGCCGCGACGTGGCCGAGCGCATTCGTCTGCGGGAGATGCTGGAATTTCAGATCAAGGATATTGACGCCGCCAAGCTGAAGGCGGGGGAGGAGGAAAAGCTCACCGAAAGGCGGGACAAGCTCCTCCATCTGGAGAAGATCAACCGTCAGGTGGGGCTTGCCTGCCGCGCTCTGTGCGACGGAGAGAAGGCAACGGTGACGTCCCTTTGCGATCGCGCCGAGGCAGCCCTTTCTTCCATCGCGGAGATCATTCCCGAGTGCGACGGACTCATGGAGCGCATCGCCTCCATCCGCGCCGAGGCCGAGGATATTGCCGAGCGGGTGCGGGAGTTTGGAGACGAGGACGTGGGGGATCCCACGGCTGAGCTGGATAAGCTGGAGGGACGGTTGGATACCATCAGCCGTCTCGGACGGAAGTACGGCGAGGGTGTGGAGGCCATTCTGCAATTCCGCGAGGAGGCCGCCGCGCGGCTGGTGGTGATCGACACCGCCGACGAGCGCATTGCGGATCTGGAGCAGGAGGAAGAGGGGCTTCGCAAGCGGCTTGCCCACAGGGCGGATGCGCTGACGGCCATCCGCAAGTCCGCCGCCACGGCTTTGAGTGGGGCGGCGCAGGAGGCATTGGCCTTCTTGGATATGCCCAAGGTGCGCTTTGAGGTGGCGGTGAAGGCTGCGGCTGATTTCGGAGCCTTTGGCCGCGATGAGGTAGAGTTCCTGCTCTCCGCCAACCCCGGCGAGCCTGTGGGGCCTATGGTACGCATCGCCTCGGGCGGTGAGCTTTCCCGCATTATGCTGGCGGTACGGAGCGTGCTCAACGAGCGGTACGGCGTGCCCACCGCTATTTACGACGAGGTGGACACGGGTATTTCGGGACGCACGTCCCGCAAGGTGGGCATCAAGCTGGCGCAGATCGGGCGGGGGACGCAGGTCATTTGTGTGACCCACTCGGCGCAGATCGCCTCCTTGGCCGATGCCCATTACGTCATTGAAAAGCGCGAGGCCGTCGAGGGCGGTGAGCTTCGGGTGAGCACCACGGTGCGGCCCATTTCCGAGGCGGATCGCGTGGAAGAGATTGCCCGCATTCTGGGCGGATTGGACGTGAGCGACGCCCAGCGCGCCGCCGCCAAGGAACTGATTTCGGAGAAGGACAGATTATGAGTAAAGCCATGCCTAAGACAAACGCCATGCGGCAGCTGGATGCCGCCAAGATCCCCTACGAGGTGTTGACCTACGAGGTGGACGAGAACGATCTGTCGGGGACGCACATCGCCGAGCAGATCGGGTTGCCTCTCCCTATGGTGTTCAAGACCTTGGTGGCCAAGGGGGACAAAACGGGGCATCTGGTGTTCTGCATTCCCGTGGACAAGGAGATCGACCTGAAGGCCGCCGCGGCGCTGACGGGGAACAAGAGGATCGAGATGGTGCACGTCAAGGATCTGCTGGGTCTGACGGGATACATTCGGGGCGGCTGCTCCCCCATCGGCATGAAGAAGAAATTCCCCACCTACTTTGATTCTACCGCCGCCGACCATGAGAAGATCACGGTGAGTGCGGGAGTGCGAGGGGCGCAGATGCTGGTGGAAAGGGAAGTGTTGGTCAGATTCGTGGATGGGAAGCT
>JAZOOM010000417.1:0-2824 GCA_045655025.1 Eubacteriales bacterium
CTCTGGGACAGAGCCAGCTTCACGGAGAGAGCGGTCAGGTTGTTGAAGCCGCTGGCCTTATCCAGCCATGCCTGATAGGTGGCATTCTGCTGAACGGACTTAATGACGGGAGCGTAACCGGAAGCCATGGAGAATTCAGCCTGGAAGGCCACGTCGGTGGTCAGGAACTTCATGAACAGCCAAGAAGCCACGACCTCCTGAGGATTCTCGCTCTCGAAGAGGCAGAGAGAGGGCCCCTGGGAGATAACCTTGGGAGCGGCGGGGTTCACCTGGGGAGGAGTTGCCATGCCGGTCTCAAAGAGAGGATTGCCGTCCACAGTGGGAGGAGTCTGGTAGGATGCGCCGCCGGTGGAGCCGATGACCATATAGCAACGCTGACCCTCGGTAGCGGTGAACAGACCGGAGGTGTAGGAGCCGTAGATCTCCTCGGTGGGAACGTAGCCCTTCTTGTACCAATCGTTGAACATCTTCACGAAGCCGCGGTTGGTGTCGTTGTCAAACAGGAAGTGGTTGTCCTCATCCAGGCTGGTGTAGGGAGACTGGTACTGCTCGCACATGGTGATGAACCAGTTGGCCTCGGAGTCGTAGCCCAGAGGCACGCAGTCAGGATCAATGGCCTTGATGGCGGCGCAGACCTGCTCCATCTCCTCCCAAGTGGTGGGAACCTTCAGACCGTTCTCCTCGAAGAAGGTCTTGTTGTAGTACAGAGCCTCGGTGGACTTGGACATGGGCAGGGTGTACATGGTACCCAGGGTATCGAATGCGGCACCCTCCTTGTAGTAACCCTCGATGAAGTCAGCCTTCTGCTCGTCGGTCAGACCCAGAACGGTCTTGTTGCCCTGAGCGTCGGTGATCTCAATGGTGGAGGCGATGAGGTTATCCAGAGGGATGACCTTCTTGGCCACGTTGTACAGAGCCACGTGGTCGGGGTAGCAGTACGCGATGTTGGGCTGCTCACCTGCGGTCAGCTGAGTCTTGATCTGATCGCGGACACCGTCGTAGTCACCCATGGAGGAGTGCTCGATGGTGATGTTGGGGTACAGCTTGTTGAACTCCTCAATGTAGGTATCGAGGACGCCCTGGAGCTTTGCACCCATGGAGTGGTAGAACACCACGGTCACGGCGCTGCCGTCGTAGCCCACTGCAGGAACGTCAAAGCTGGCCATACCGGCGGGCTTGCCGTCGTTCTGGTTGCCGTTGTTGCCCTGATTGCCCTGATTGCCGTCGTTGCCGCCGTTATCGCAAGCCACGAGAGCCATCATAGAGAGCAGCATGGTCAGAGCCAACAGGATGGAGAGAATCTTCTTGAACATGTCTTTGTATTCCTTTCAAATAAATATTGACTTGTTTAGAGGCTTCGGGAAACCCAAAGCCCTCGAAACCAAAGGAAATTACCCCTTAATACCGCTTCTGGACACACCCTTCATAATGTACTTACGAAGGAAGATGAAGACCATGAACAGGGGGAAGGAGACAACCGCGACAGCAGCCATCTGGACGGGGATGTTGGCCTGTCCGGACATATCCGTAAAGGCGTCACGCAGACCGTTGGTAATGAGGCGCATGTCCTCAGAGGTGGTAACCAGACGAGGCCAGATATAGGAGTTCCACGCGCCCATCATCTTCAGAATGGTGATGGAGATGAGGGTGGGCAGAGACAGGGGGATCATGACCTTGCAAAGGTACTTGAAGTCACCGGTGCCGTCCACCTTGGCAGCCAGATACAGCTCGTTGGGGATCTGCATGAAGTTCTGGCGGAGGAGGTAGATATAGAACACGCTGACCAAGAAAGGCACGATCAGAACGGTAAAGCTGTCGATCCAGCCGAACTTGGTAACGGTGACGTAGTTGGTGATGGTGAAGAGCTCACCGGGGATCATCATAGTGGCCAGCAGAGCACCGAACAGAGCGTTCTTACCCTTGAACTCCAGACGGGCAAAGGCGAAGGCCGAGAGGACGGTGATGACCAGAGACAGGATGGTGGACACGATACCGACGAACACGGTATTGAGGAACAGTCTGCCCAGATTAGCCGCCGAAAATGCCTCTACGTAGTTGCTCCACATAATATCTTGGGGGAACAGGGTGGGCACAGGGAGACGGTACTCCACGGTGGACTTCAGAGAGGAAATGATCATCCAGTAGAAGGGGAAGACGATGATGAGAGCCATGATACCCAGGAAGGTATACAGGAGGATCTGCACCAGAGTCTTGACGACCTTCTGCTTGTCGGAGACCTTCCGCATATTCTTTTCCTGCAGCGTTGCTTGATTCGTCATACAAAGGCCTCCTTTCTTAGTAGTGGGTCTTCTTCTTGCTCACATACAGGTTGATCATGGTGACCACGAATATGATGGCAAAGAGGATGAGGGCGGCAGCGGAGGCACGGCCTTCGCGATTACCCAGAGCGTCGTAGATATAACCGACCATGGTGTTGAGGGACTGGCCGCCAACAGCCTGCATGTCGTCACCGAAGATACCGACGATGGAGGAGTACTCCTTGAAGCCGCCGATGAAGCCGGTGATGACTACGTAAGCCAGCATGGGGGAGAGCAGGGGCACCGTGATCTTGGTGAACACGCGAATACGGGGGGTTCTGTCCACCTTGGCGGCGTCGTAGTATTGCTTGTTGTTACCCTGAAGACCGCCCAGCAGGATGAGGATCTTGAAGGGCAGTGCGTTCCAGACGATGTAAATGGTCAGACCCGCCATATTCGCCCAGTAGCCCGAGCCCGCGTTGATCCAGTTGATGGGATCCACGCCAAAGATGCCCAGGATGTTGTTGATGATACCAAAGGAAGGATTGTTCGTACCAAATCCGACG
>JAZOOM010000418.1:0-2568 GCA_045655025.1 Eubacteriales bacterium
GTACGTTAGGCTCATCACCCCGTTAAACAGCAATTTAGCTCTTACCCTCCCCACACAGCCGACTGAGCCGCCAGTCTCGCGGTGGAAAAAGCAATTTGCAGATTAAACCCGCCCGTGTAGGCATCCACGTCCAGCACCTCACCTGCGAAATAAAAGCCCGACGCCAGCTTGGACTGCATGGTCTTGGGATCCACCTCGCTGACCTTGACACCGCCCTTGGTGACAATGGCCTCGGCGATGGGGCGGGTGCGGATGGGACGGATGGTGATATCGTGGAGGACGGACACCAGCGCGCGCCTCTGCTCCTTGGTGATGGCGTTGACCTTCACGCGGGGGTCGATGCCCGACAGCTCCACCACGGGCTCGATGGCCTTTACGGGGAGGAGGTCGGAGAGGGCGTTGATGAAGTCCTTGTTGGCGTACTTCTTGAAATCGGACAGGATGCGGGCATCCAGCTCGGCGTCGTCCAGAGCGGGCTTGAGGTTGATGTGCAGCTCATACTTCCCCGACTCCACGTCGGGAATGTGGGCGGAAGCCGACAGGATCAGGGGCCCCGTCACGCCGTAATGGGTGAAGAGCATCTCACCGAAGTCGTCGTAGATGAATTTATTCTTTGCAGTGTCCTTCACCCGCAGGCTGACGTTACGGAGGGACAGCCCCATCATGCGGCCGCAGAGGTTGCCCTCGCAGACCAGAGGCACCAAGGATGCCTTAGGGGTGACAATAGTATGCCCCAAAGATTCGGCCAGCTTGTAGCCATTGCCGTCGGAGCCCGTGACGGGGTAGGAGCAGCCGCCCGTACAGAGTATGGCAGCGGCCACGGGAATATCCTTCCCTCCCGCGCGGAGGGAGGTAATGGCGGGCTTGCCGTCCACCGTGTCGGTGTGAACAGAGGTCACGCGACCCTGCAGAGTCTTAACCCCCAGCTCACGGCAACGCTTCACTAATGCCTCCACCACGTCTCCCGCCTTGTCGGACACGGGAAAGACCCGCTTGCCCCGCTCCACCTTGAGGGGCACGCCCAAAGACTCAAAGTAGTCCTGCGTGTCCTTGGTGTCAAAGCCCGCCAGCGCGGCGTAGAGGAATCGGGGGTTGGTGGGGACGTTGGACAAAAACTCGTCGCGGTCGCAGTCGTTGGTGAGGTTGCACCGTCCCTTGCCCGTGATGCGGAGCTTCTTGCCCATGCGGTCGTTCTGCTCAATGAGCAGGATCTCGTCGGTATCGGGATCCATGATCTCGGCGGCGTAGGCGGCGGCCATGAGACCCGCGGCACCGCCGCCGATGATGGCGATTACACGTTTATCGCTCATGTCCGTCACCCTTGGTTCTTATCGTACACGTCATACTCGTCCCAGATATGCTCCAGCTTTTCCAGCCGCTCACGGACTTCTGCCTCACGGGAGCGGGAAACCGCCACGATGATGGCGTTGAGCAGGGACAGGGGGGCTACCAAGGAATCGACGTAGGAGGCCATATCGCTCTGGGCGATGAGCACCTGCTGGGCGGAGTGGGCGATGGGGGCCTCGGCGCTGTCCGTCAAGGCCACCACGTCGGCTCCGGCACGCTTGGCGAACTCCACCGCCTTGATGACACGCTTGGAGTAGCGGGGGAAGCTGATGGCCACCATAACGTCCCCTTCCCCAATGGCCATCATCTGCTGGAAGAGCTCGCTTCCCGCGGTGGTGTCAATGAGGCGGACGTTGTCAAAGATCATTTGCAGGCTGTAGCTGAGGAAATTTGCCAGCATGGCCGAGGAGCGTACGCCGATGATGTAAATGTTCCGCGCCTTGACGATGGCCTCCACGGCGTCGCGGAAATCCGAGCGGCTGATGCTGTCCAAGGTATTGCGGATGTTCTCCACGTTGGCGGACAGCACCTTCTCCAGCACGTCACCGTCACCGATGAGGTGGTTGGTGACCTCCATACGCTGGAAGGAGGTGAGCTTGGTGCGGATGAGCTCCTGCAAGGCCTTCTGGAACTCGGGATAGCCCGCATAGCCCAGCTCCATGACGAAGCGAACTACAGTGGACTCGGAAACGCTGACCTCGCTCCCCAGCTTGGCGGCGGTCATGTAAGCGGCTTTATCATAATGGGCCAACAGGTACCGAGCGATCTGACGCTGGCCCTTGGAAAACCCGTCCATATTCTCTTCAATGTTTCGAAGAAGATCTCGTTTCATGGATATTATGTCCGTCCTTATATTTATGGTATTGGATACTCCGAAAAGGGAAATTGCATACATAGTTGATTATAGCACAAATTTTGAAATATGTCAACGGTTTTTGCAAGAAGGATGAGAATTAATTGCATTTTATAGGATTTGGAATACTTTCAAATTGGGGTTTGTCGGGGAGAACACGCGCCCGTAAGGGCGCATATCGAGCCGCCTTGGCGGCATATCGAACCGCGAAGGCTTAGGCCGAGCGTTATATCGAGCACCCGAATGGGTGCATATCGACAAAAAACGCTCCGTCGATATACGCCTTACGGCGTTCGATATGTGCGTCGTTTCTCACCGCACTCGTTATCCCGCTCGGGCTTTGCCCGAGACGGATCGATATGCCCCCT
>JAZOOM010000419.1:0-3637 GCA_045655025.1 Eubacteriales bacterium
CCCTCCGCATTTTGCGTAGGGGGAACTCTTTTGTTTTCTGTTTTCTGCCTTCGGGAGGGATGGCCGCGGGATTTCGAGGGGATGCCGTGAAATATTCGAGAAAATTTTTTTGTGAATTTTGCGTTTTTTTTGCATAAAACCCATTGCAATATTAGGGAAGTTGTGGTATAATGAGAATACAATAGCCGTACGCAAGTGCGGCAAATTATTGAAAGGAGTTTTTTCACTATGAAAAAGCTGATTTGTCTGCTCGTCGCGGCACTCATGATCCTCTCCATGATTCCCGTGATGGCTATTTCTACCTCGGCTGCCAATGAGGGTATGTGGACCACCTACCAGGGTGCGGGAAGCTATCCTGAGCTGGACGACGAGCCTCCGGAGGAGGGCGAGGAGGTCCTGTTCCCCCCCGAGGCCGGTTACACGTACACCGATGATGGCTTCACTGTCATCGAGCCCGAATGGGGTACCACCCTTTCCCCCTTTATGACTGTATCCACCAAGGATAAGCAGAACATCAAGGACGGTATCTACCTCAAGTTCCGCGTGGACAACTACTCCTACGGCGGCGACGTTGCTGCTGACCACTGGATCTGCATCTCCCTGAACACCGGTAAGGTCGAGGACGGCGCAGCCGAGGGCTACGAGGCCGGCACTGTTACCGGTAAGGTTTCCCCCGGTGGCACCAAGTACGGCGGCGGCTGGCTGACCCTGCTCCGCGGTACCGGCGACGGTAACGTTCTCTCCATCCCCCACCTGACCGATCCTAAGACCGAGGACTTCGGCGGCACCTTCGTTCCCCAGGGCACAGGTACTGCTACCACCGCCGAGCTGGACGAGGATGGTCGCGAGATCATCACCTTCGAGGTGACCTGGAACGGCTCCGCATACGAGATCAAGGTCAACGGCGTTGTCATGCCTATGATGCCCGAGGCTACCGCTCTGCTTGAGAGACTCAGCGCCAATGGCGATTTCTTTGTTGGTGTCACCATGATGGATACCTACAAGGGTGAGGATTCCGCTTCCGGCCTGACCATTCTGGAGTACGGCACCTCTGCCGACAACGCTACCAAGCCCGTCGGTGACGACTCCAAGGAGCCCGGCGAGAACGATTACATTGACTACCCCATCATCGATGCCACCACCATCGAGGCCAACAAGCCCGCTATTCTGTGGAACCCTGAAACCTACAACCTGAAGTCCGGTAACAACGTCAACTTCACCGCTCAGGGTGACAACACCTGGGCAGCTGTCGCTACCGAGTCTTCTGTGTTCTTCAGCCTGAATCCCAAGAGAAAGTGGTCTTATGCCGCTGAGGACTTCCCTGTGTTCGGTATCATGGTCAAGAATCTGTGGGTTGACTCCGGTACTCTGTGGTACGCCGCAGGTGAGATCACCAGCGCGAACAACAACTACACCTATCCCTTCTCCATCTACGACGGCGAGTTCTACGGTGAGGACGAGGAGTACATCTTCGTGCCCGTGGATCTGACCGATATGTGGGAGGGCCGCATCAATGCCATCCGTCTGGACATGAATATGGCTGAGGACGTTCGTGAGTTCGAGCTGTGCTTCGCCGGTATGTTCCGCTCTGTGGACGAGGCTTACGCTTACGCCAACAGCTGGGTAGAGGGCATCGGTCTGGAGACCGTTGATCCCAACGCTACCGAGGAGCCCACCGAGCCTCCTACGGAAGCTCCCACCGCCGCTCCCGATGAGGACACCACCGCCGCTCCCGCTGACGGTGAGACTACTGCCGCTACCAACGACACCACCGCTCCCGTCGAGGAGAAGGGTTGTGGCGCCGTTGTCAGCTTCGGTGCAGTTGCCGTTCTGGCCGCTGCTGCTGCCGCTGTGGCTCTGAAGAAGAAGGACTGATTTCGGTCTGATCTTTGAAAAATAACTTTCACCCCCTTCGCTTACGCGGAGGGGGCTTTTTTTAGCTTTCTTGAAAACTTCTTGACGGCTCGGAAGATTTATGGTATAATGTACGTGGAGACGTAAGGATCGTTGAGAAGGCTCGGCGTGTCGCCGGTTTCGTCGGATGTTGACGCGCGCGGCATTATGAGATGGGAGACGAGCAGATGCAACGATGCGTTAATAAAACAACGAGGTGTTTACTTTAGAATGAATGAGGAACGGATTGGCGGAGAAAAGAACCTTGTGGTGTGCTTTACGGGGCACCGCAACATCGCCCGCACTGTGGCTGTGCGGTTGCCGTCTCTTTTGGATCAGGTGCTGATCGGTCTCTGCGAGCAGGGAGCGACGGTCTTCCGGGCGGGCGGAGCGATCGGCTTTGACACGGTGGCGGCGCTGAAGGTGCTGGAATTGAAGGAGAGATATCCGCATATTCGCCTGGAACTGATCCTGCCCTGCCGTAACCAAACGGAATACTGGGAGGAGACGGCGGTGCGGACGTATCGATATATATTGGAGCATGCCGACAGCCACCGATACCTGTTCGACAGCTACGTGGACGGGTGTATGCAGGCGCGTGATCGCCGTTTGGTGGACGGAAGCGATATCTGCGTGGCCTACTGCAACCGCAGCCGGGGCGGTACGGCCTACACTTTTGCCTACGCGCTGCGAGCGGGGGTGGAGGTTATCAATCTTCACGATCTGCTGGACTGACGGGAATTTATATACTATATAATTTGGGAGGTAACTATGGAACGTTCCGCGTTTATGAGCGCTATGTGCGATGAGGTGCGCCGCCAGGGCGGGGAAGGGATCTACTATTCCGTGGTGACGATGGAGCAGCCCGCTGAGGGTGAGGGACTCTTCCATATGGAAAAGGTGGATTTTCAACCCGGTAACCCGGGGCACGACTGCTATTCCACGGCTAAGGCCATCACGTCCATTGCCGTGGGTATCCTGTACGACCGAGGCTTGCTGAAGCTGACGGATCCGCTGGGAAAATACCTCTCCGCCTATTTCGTGGAGGGGATGGATCCGAAATGGAAGGATATTACCCTGCATCAGGTCATGCGTCACCGCACCGGCGCGAAATATGGTATCGACTTTGACAATACCAACGCGCATCTGTGGGAGGATCCCGAGTGGCTGCACACGTTGTTTGCTATTCCGATCGTAAAGGATCCTGAATCCGAGTTTGTGTACTCCGACGGCAGCTACTATATTGTAGGGCGCGTCGTAGAGGAGATCACAGGCATGGATCTGGAGCTGTTCATGCAGAGAGAGGTCTTTGTGCCCCTGGGCTGCCACGTCAATGCCTGGAGCCGCGACGTGAACGGTCATACCGTGGGCGGAACGGGGCTCTACTTCCGCACCGAGGATCTGGCCAAGATCGGTTGGCTCTGGGCCAACAAGGGGATGTGGGGCGACCGCCGCGTCTACTCCGAGGAGTGGTCGGATATCTTTGTGAACTTTGATATTGACGGCGTTGCGAACTACGGATACGGCGTGGCTCGCCTGGCGGATGGTGTGATCGCGGGCGGCGGCATGTACGGCCAGGGCGTGTGCGCGGATCTGAACCGTAAGCGCGTGGTGGCTTTCCATTGCTTTGATCCGTGGGGGAAAACGGCGGGCCTGAACGGCTTCTGCGCCGGTTTGAAGGACTAATTCACCACACGTTGGGCATTGTGCACAAACACAATGCCCTGTTTTTGTACACACCTAC
>JAZOOM010000420.1:0-3118 GCA_045655025.1 Eubacteriales bacterium
CCGCCAAGAACCTTTTGGAAATATCCTCGCGTTGCTCGGAGCAAATTTGCCTACGGCAAAGTTTGCGAGGTTCTTGGATCTCCAAAACCTTTAAAAACATTATCAAATAACATCTTTTTGAAAGTTTTTGGAGTTCTTAGAACCTTTTTTCAAAAAGGTTCTAAGCCGCCGGAGGCCGTGCCCCCTCATCGATAAAACCAAGTTTGAAATTCTCTCAACAAAATCCCCAAAAACCGTTGCATTTTTTGGACTTTTGAGGTATAATAGAAAACTGGGCATATATGGCGGTTTGGGGACGTGAAAAATCTCTCGCTTGCTGTCAGTATATGCAGAATCCGCGCGGTTTGCGCCCTTGGGGGCGGGGGCTTGCGCTCTGAAAGGAAATGCATATGAGCGATACATTCATCATAAACGACCGCCCCGAAACCAATCTTCGGACGGCGGACTTCTTCTACAATCTCCCCGAGGAGCTGATCGCCCAGCATCCCATGGAGCAGCGGGATCACTCCCGTCTCATGGTGCTGGATCGTGGGGAGAAAACCATTGAGCATAAGCAGTTTTTCAACATTCTTGACTATATAAACCCCGGTGACGTGCTGGTCATCAACAATTCCAAGGTCATCCCCGCACGCCTGTACGGTCACGCCGAGGGCAGACCCGAAGCGGGCATTGAGCTGCTTCTTCTGCGCCAGCGTGCCGCCGATACGTGGGAGTGTCTGGTCAAGCCCGGCAAGCGGGCAAGACTCGGCCACCGCATGGTGTTTGGTGAGGGGATGCTCACGGGCGAGGTGGTGGAGCTGGTGGAGGAGGGCAACCGCCTCATCAAGTTCGACTTCGACCGTGAGAAGTACGAGAATATCTACAACATCCTCCACGAGATCGGCCTCATGCCTCTGCCCCCCTACATCACCGAGCGGCTGGCTGACCGCGACCGCTACCAGACGGTCTACGCCAAGACCGAGGGCTCTGCCGCCGCGCCTACGGCGGGATTGCACTTCACTCCCGAGCTGTTGCAGGCTCTCCGCGACAAGGGCGTGGCCATCGCCCCCGTCATGCTTCACGTGGGTCTGGGTACCTTCCGCCCCGTGAAGGAGGATGCCATCACCGACCACGTCATGCACACCGAGTTCTTCTCCGTCCCTGCCGAGTCCGCCAAGATCATCAACGAGCGCCGCGCCGCGGGCGGGCGGGTCATCTGCGTGGGCACCACCTCCTGCCGCACGCTGGAGAGTGCTTCGGATGAGCAGGGAATCGTTCACGCCATGGATGCGGACACGGGTATTTTCATCTACCCCGGGTATAAGTTCAAGGCGGTGGATGCGCTGATTACGAATTTCCATCTTCCCGAGTCCACCCTGCTCATGCTGGTGTCGGCGTTCTACGACAGAGAGAACGTGATGAAGGCCTATGAGTGCGCGGTGGAGGAGAAGTATCGGTTCTTCTCGTTCGGAGACGCGATGTTCATTCAGTAAAGCCTGCACCGTAGGGGCGCATTCCATATGCGCCCGTCAACAAAAAACATGATTTTGGCCATGTCGGGCGGATATGGAATCTTCCCCTACGGCGCAAAATCTATCTGCATGAAAATCCCTGAAAGGAGTCGCCATGATCTTCCGCTTTGCGAATTTCGTCCTGGACGTGGACGTAGACCGCACCCGCGAATTTTACGCTCGCGAGGACGTAAAGACCACAAGCGAGCAATGCACCTGCCAAGGGTGTCAGAACTACGACAAGGCGATCCTTGCCGCTTCGGATACCGTGGTGGATTTTCTGCGCTCCCTGGGCATTGACCCCCGCAAGCCTGCCGAAGTTTTCGACGTTATGGGCGGTCAGCTCGACGAGAACGGGCAGGTGTTGTACAACGGCTTCTACCATATTTGCGCCACCCGCATGGAAGGAGAGGATGCATGGGTACATACCTCCGAGAACTCCATGCACTTGGACGAGGACAGAATGTACGCGGTGGACGATTCCTTCAAGGTCTCCTTTGAGGAGCAGGTGCTTCTGCTTCACAAGGAATTCCCCGCTCCCGTCCTGCAAATGGAGATCGACGCCCGCCTCCCTTGGGTTCTCTCCGAGCCCTACAAAAACTGACTCATAACGGCGACTGCCAAGGCCGCCGTATTGGATAACGCACCCCCACAAAAAGCAACCAACCAAGACAAGAAAGGTACATCACCATGAAAAACACCATTCACATGCTCGACGCCGCTACCGGCACCCAAATGAACAGCTTCATCATCACCACCGCCGACGGCAAGGTCATCGTCATCGACGGCGGCTACGATCAGGATGCCGTAAAGCTGGTCGGCTACCTGAAAAATCTGACGGGTACCGAGACCCCCCACGTTGACGCATGGATCCTCAGCCACCCCCACATGGATCACATCAGCGCGTTTTTGCAGATCATGGAGACCATGCCCGAGGCTCTGACCGTAGATAAGCTCTACTACAACTTCCCCTCGGAGCAGTACATCACCCGTCTCCAGCCCTGGGCCGATCCCTGTCTGGCTCGCTTCTACAAGGATCTGCCTCTGTACGCCGACAAGATTGTGATCGTGACCATGAGTGATATTTTTGAGGTGGGCGACGCTCACTTTGAATGCCTCTACTCTCCCAACCCCGAGCTGACCATGAACGTGACCAACAACGCCTCCCTCATTCTGAAGATGACTCTGGGCGGCAAGACCGTCATGTGGCTGGGCGACTGCGGTGTTGAGGAGGGCGACCGTCTGCTGGCTCTCTACGGGGAGTCCGGCAAGTTGAAGTGCGACTTCGTGCAGATGGCGCATCACGGACAGAACGGTGTGGAGAAGCGTGTCTACGCCGCCATCGCCCCCACCGCTTGCTTCTGGAACACCCCCAAGTGGCTCTGGGACAACGACGCGGGTCTGGGCTACAACACCCACGGCTGGAAGACCATCGAGGTGCAGGGCTGGATGGCCGACCTCGGTGTTAAGGAGCATTATATCATCATGAACGGCGATCAGGTCGTTGAGTTGTAAATTGCAGTTTAACGGGGAGCGGCAGGGCTCTGCCCTGCACCCGCTTAAACCCTTCTTGAAAGAAGGGTTTAAGAATCCTAAGAACTTTTAAAAAATCATATTTGACAATACTT
>JAZOOM010000421.1:0-5749 GCA_045655025.1 Eubacteriales bacterium
ATCTCGTTCACCGTAAAAATGATTGAGCTTTTTAGCGAGATACCCCTTCGGGGTGCGATATGCCTTGCGGCACGATATACCGCTCGGGGTGGAACCCTCGCGGTACGATATGCGCCCTTACGGGCGCGTGAATCTCCCCGACAAACCCAAATTTGAAACACTCATCCCTCCTCAAAAAAGCAAAGCACCGCCCGTGGGCGATGCTCTGTGTAAGGTATGATGAACTCACCGCAGAATACAGAAGCTATCCTCCCCCAGCGTCAGCGCGCCGTCGGAGTATGCGACCTTGCCGCAGGAGTAGACGATCTTTCCTTCTGCCTGAACGGGGACGGTCACCATGCCCTCGCCGCGGTGGACGGCTACGGTGACGGTCTCGCTTCTGTCTGTGGCGGTTCTTTGATAGACGATATGGCTCTCGCCGTGGGACAGAATCTTGAAGTCACCCCCGTGGAAGGCGGGGGACTTACGAAGCTCACCCAAGGCGCGGTAGTGGGTCAGCAGATCGGCGCGGATAGTGTCATCCAAGTCGTGCCACGGGAAGGGGAAGCGGCAGAAGGGGTCGTGGAAGCCCTCCATGCCCACCTCGTCGCCGTAGTAGACCGAGGGGATGCCGAAGACGGTGAATTGGAGCGTGGAGGCCAGCTTGAGGAGGCGGGCGGCCTGCTCCCGCTTTTCGGGGGAGAGGCGGGAGGTGGCCAGCACCTCGTTGGGGCGGTCGTAGTCCTCCCAGTCTGCGCCGAGGACGGTGAGGATGCGCTCGGTGTCGTGGGTGCCGATGAGGTTCATGAGGGCATCCGACACGGAGCGGGGGTAGGAGGCATACAACTCCGTGAGGGTGTGGTAGAGCATCTCGGCGTCTCCGTCGCGGATAAAGGCGAGGATGCCGGATCGGACGGGGTAGTTCATGACGCTGTCCAGCTGTTTGCCTTGCAGATAACGGCGGCGGTTTCCGTAGGCCACCTTGTCGGCGGCGTTCTCCCAAACCTCACCGATAATAACGGGATCGGTATCGGGGGATGCCCCCTTCACCGATTCGCGCAGCTCGTCCAGAAACTCGTCGCACAGCTCGTCGGCCACGTCCAAACGCCAGCCGCCGATGCCCTTCTTGACGTAGTGGGCGCAAACGCCGTTCTTGCCCGTGAAGTAGTGGCGGCAGGCCTCTGTGGTATGGTTGAGCTTGGGAAGGATGGGGATGCCCCACCAAGACTCATACTCGTCGGGGAAGTTGCGGAAGCAGAACCACTTGTTGTAGGGGGAGTCCTCAGACTCAACGGCTCCTACGGTGGGGTAGAGGCCGTAGCGGTTGAAGTAGCGGCTGTCGTCGCCCGTGTGGTTGAACACGCCGTCCAGGATGATCTTCATGCCGTATTCGTTTGCCTTGGCGATAAGATTGTCCAGCGCGGGCTCGCCGCCGAAGCCGCCGTCCACGGTCATATAGTCGCCCGTGTCGTACTTGTGGTTGGAGTAGGCCTCAAAGATGGGGCTGAGGTAGATGACCTTGACCCCGAGGGAGGCGAGGTAGTCCAGCTTTTCAGCCACGCCCCAGAGGTTGCCGCCGAAGTGGATGTGGTTGGTCAGATGCGCACCGGGGTACTCGGGGTACTGGGGGATACCACCCTCCCAGTCGGGATTGATCTCGGGGGCGCGCTCCCCTGTGCGGCGGTGGGTCTCGCCTTCACCTCTGTAGAAGCGATCCACGAAGACGTGGTACATGACCCCCTCCCCGAACCAAGCGGGGGCGGCATAGTCGGTTTCATGGATCAGCAGGTGGAAGGCCGAGCCATCGTGGGCTACCAGATCGAAATCCACGTTATTGAGGCTGTCGGAGAACAGAGTATCGCCGCGGCGGACAAAGAGGAGGCGGTAGTAGAAGAGCCCCGAGGGGGTCTTTCCGCAGAGGTCAGCGGTGTTCAGGGTCAGCTCGTAGGTGTCGGTGAGGGTAGTGACATCCTCGGAGACGAATTCGAAGGGGGTATCCGTGGGATTGCATCCGTCGCGGTTCAAGCGCAGCACCACGGCGGAGGCGCCGAGGGTGCGGGGGCAGGTAACCACAAGGCGGAGGGTCTCCCCCAAGGGGTACGCACCGAGGTGGGTCACTTCCCTGCCATCGGAGGTGAATTTACGGAAGGTGACGGAGGCGGGGGTGTCTATGGGAAAGCGTGGAAGCATCGTTTCATGCTCCTTTCGGATGTTTTGTCATGCAAATCATATTCAACATTATACCATAAAACCCATTATCTGTCAACAAAATCCCCGAAAATCACGCAAGGGTGGCGCACCTGTACGGTGAACCACCCTTTTGTATGGGAATTTGCGAATTAGTGAATGGGCTTGATGTGCCAGAAGCGGTCGGCGTACTCGCGGATGGAGCGGTCGGCGGCAAAGTGACCCGAGGCGGCGGTGTTGAGGAGCGCCATGCGGGTCCAGCGGGCGCGGTCGCTGTAGGCCTTGATGCAGGACTCGTGAGCGAGGCGGTAGGACTCGAAATCGGCCAGACACATATAGGGGTCGGCCACGCCGTGCTGCCCGCCCAAGAGGTAGGTGGTGAGATCCGCGAAGGACTCGCCGCCAAAGCCGATGTTCAGAGCGGCCATGATGCGGCCCAGACGGTTGTTGTTGGAGTAGAACTCCACGGAACGGTAGCCGCGGAGCCAGAGCTGCTCCACTTCTGCGGCGGTGAGACCGAAGATGAACATGTTCTCCTCACCCACAGCGGCCTGCATCTCCACGTTGGCACCGTCGAGGGTACCGAGGGTGATGGCACCGTTCATCATGAGCTTCATGCAGCCCGTACCGCTGGCCTCCTTGCCCGCCAGAGAGATCTGCTCGGAGATATCGGCAGAGGGAACGAGGATCTCGGCGGTGGATACGTCGTAGTTCTCCAGGAACACCACGTTCAGCTTCTCGCGGATGCGGGGAGACTGATTGATCTCCTTCTGGAGCATGCACAGGAGCTGGATGATGCGCTTGGCCATGAAGTAGCCGGGAGCGGCCTTGGCGCCGAAGATGAAGGTCTGGGGACGGATATCCAGATCGGGGTTATCCTTCAGATCCAAATACATACCGATGATGTTCAAGGCGTTGAGGAGCTGACGCTTGTACTCGTGGAGACGCTTGATCTGCACGTCATACACAGCGTGGGTGTCCAGACGAATGCCTGCCTTGCGGTACAGATGGTTGGAGAACTTCTCCTTATTGGCGTGCTTGATGGCGCGGAAACGCTCCAGCACGTCGGCATCGTCGGCGAACTTGGCGAACTCGGCAAGCTCCACGGGGTTCTTGCGGTAGCCCGTACCGATGGTCTCGTCCAGCAGATTTGCCAGCTCGGGGTTGGAGTAGCACAGCCAGCGGCGGTGAGCGATACCGTTGGTCACGTTATCGAAGCGGCCGGGGTACATGCGGTAGAAGTCCTTGAACACGCTGTCCTTCAGGATGGTGGAGTGGAGCTTGGAAACGCCGTTGACAGAGTGGGAGCCGATGACGGCCAGGTTGGCCATGCGGATCTGACCGTAGCCGATGATGGCCATCTTGGACAGGCGAGGCCAGTTACCGGGGAACACCTGCCATGCCTCACGGCAGAAGCGCTCGTTGATCTCCTTGATGATGGCGTAGATGCGGGGGAGCTTCAGACGGAACAGATCCTCGTTCCAGGTCTCCAGAGCCTCGGGCATGACGGTGTGGTTGGTGTAGGAGCAGATCTCCTTGACCATATCCCAAGCGCGATCCCAAGGATAGAAATATTCGTCCACCAGAATGCGCATGAGCTCGGGGATACAGAGGGTGGGGTGGGTATCGTTGAGGTGGATGGCCACCTTATCGGCCAGATTGTCCAGAGTGCCGTAGACCGCCATGTGGTCGCGGATGATGGACTGAACCGAGGCGGAGCAGAGGAAGTACTGCTGAGTCAGACGGAGGAGCTTACCCTCGGTATGGTTATCGGCGGGGTAGAGCACCTTGGAGATGGCGTCGGCGTTGGTGGCCTCCTCCATGGCGCGGGCGTACTGTCCCTGAGAGAACAGACCCATGTTGAAATTCTGGATGCTGCGGCCCTTCCAGAGACGGAGACGGGACACGCCCTCGGAGTCAGCACCCGAGATCATCATATCGTAGGGAACGGCCTCGATCTCCTCGGCGTCCTCGTAGATAACCTCCATACGGCCGTCGGGCTTCCACTCCTCGTGGATGTGGCCGCCGAAGCGCACCTTGAACACACGGTCGGTACGGGGCACCAGCCACACGTCACCGCCGGGGAGGCACACGTCGGGCAGCTCCACCTGAATGCCGTCCACGATCTTCTGCTTGAAAAGACCGTACTCGTAGCAGATGGAGTAGCCGGTAGCGGGGTAGTCCAGAGAGGACAGGGAATCCATGAAGCAGGCGGCGAGACGGCCGAGACCGCCGTTACCCAGACCGGCGTCGGGCTCACACTCGTACAGCTCGTCGAGGTTATAGCCCAGAGTGGCCAGAGCCTCGTTATACTCCTTATCAAGGCCGAGATTGCAGACGTTGGTCTTGAGGGAGCGGCCCAGCAAGAACTCCATGCACATGTAGTACACGCGCTTGCCGCCGGTCTGGTTGACCTTCTTCTTGAACGCACCGCGCTTCTCGGTGAGGATATCGCGAATGGTCATGGCCGTGGCCTTGTAGATCTGTTCCTTGGAGGCCTCGGCGGAGGTGCAGCCGAAGAAGCGAGAGAGCTTGATCTCAAGATTCTCGCGGATCTCGGTTGCGGTAGGTTTGCAGTTGGTCATATGCGTAATCACTTTCTTTGGTTGGTTTCGGGGGGATTGCGATTAGTATTTGTATGCGGAGGGGAAATTAAACATAACGGAAGAAGGAGAGACAAATTTGGGTTTATCGCGTTGCGCTAAACCCAAGTGAAGTGCGCCTACGGCGCGTGAAGTGCTCGCAAGCGAGCGTGAAGTTCACGCTACGCGTGAATGAAGCGCGGCTTTGCCGCATGAAGGAAGAAACCCTTCGGGTTTCAATTTCATTTAAAATGGACAGATCCGAAGGATCTGCACCTTAACGCGCCCGAAGGGCGTACTTCATGCGACCGTAGGGAGCGCTTCACGCACCGAAGGTGCACTTCTCTTGCCGTAGGCAAACTTCACTTTGCAGTTTATCGGAACGATAAACTGCAATTTCTGTCACAGTACCTTGGCAAGGAAGGTCTGCAGTCTCTCGCTCTTGGGATGGGCGAACAGCTCGTTGGGTTCTCCCTCCTCGATGATGCGGCCGTCGGCCATGAAGATGACACGGCTGCCCACCTCGCGGGCAAAGCCCATCTCATGGGTGACCACGATCATGGTCATGCCGTCGTGAGCCAGGGACTTCATGACCTCCAGCACCTCGCCCACCATCTCGGGGTCAAGGGCGGAGGTAGGCTCGTCGAAGAGCATGACGTCGGGCTGCATGCACAGGGCGCGGACGATGGCCACGCGCTGCTTCTGACCGCCCGAAAGCTGGCTGGGGTAGGCGTTGGCGCGGTCGGCCAGTCCCACCTTCTCCAAAAGCTCCATGGCCAGAGCCTCGGCCTCGGCGCGGGGCTTCTTCAGAAGCTTCATGGGGGCGATGGTCATGTTGCGGTGGATGGTCATGTGGGGGGAGAGGTTGAAGTGCTGGAACACCATGCCCATCTTCTGACGGTGGAGGTTGATGTTCACCTTCCGGTCGGTGATGCCCACGCCGTTCACGAAGATCTGACCCTCGGTGGGCTCCTCCAAGAGGTTGAGGGAGCGCAGGAAGG
>JAZOOM010000422.1:0-13210 GCA_045655025.1 Eubacteriales bacterium
TTGAAGCCGTTCACGGCGATCATGGAGGTGATCTTCTCCCCCTCGGAGAGCTGGAGAAGGTTGTCCACGTTGGTACCCTTGGCGGTACGGGATGCCTCGGGGATCTGGAAGCCGCGGATGCACTGTACCTTACCCGTGTTGGTAAACATCATGACCGTGGAGTGGGAGTGGACGGAAACCACCTGCTCGATGTAGTCCTCCTCCTTGGTGGCCATACCCATGACACCCTTGCCGCCGCGTCTCTGGGCGGAGTACACGTCGGTGGCCTGACGCTTGATGTAGCCGGCATGGGTCAGAGTCAGCACGCAGTTGCGGCGCTCCACCAGATCCTCGTCAATGATCTCGTTCTCCACAGCCTCAATGCGGGTGCGGCGAGGCTGGGCATAGCGAGCCTTGATATCCAGGATCTCTTCCTTGATGATGGCCTTGATGCGGTTGATATCCGCCAGGATCTCCCGATACTCCTTAATGGCAGCATGGAGAGCCTCCAGACGGTCCTCAATCTTCTGCCGCTCCAGACCGGACAGACGGCCCAGGGTCAAGGATACGATGGCCTGTGCCTGATCCTCGGAAAGTCCGGGATTCTCGTCAGCGGCGAACTCCGCCAGATCCAGCTCCTCACCCGAGCGAACGGGGCCGTCGAAGCGCTTCATCAGGTTGACCTTGGCCGTGGGGGTGTCGGGGGAGGAACGGATGATGGAGATCACCTCGTCCAGATTATCCAGAGCCAGCTTGTAGCCCTCATAAATGTGGGCATCCCGCAGAGCGGCGGCCAGCTCGTACTTCACACGGTTTGTGATGACGGACTTTTGATGCTCAATGTAGTGATCCAGGATCTGCGCCAGATTCAGCACCTTGGGCTCGTTCTTCACGATGGCCAGCATGTTAACGGCACAGGTATCCTGTAGCTGGGTGTAGCGGTAGAGCTGATTCAGCACCACGTGGCCGTTGGCCTCACGCTTGAGGTCGATCACGATCTTCATACCGTTGCGGTCAGACTCGTCGCGGATGTCGGAAATACCGTCCACACGCTTGTCCTTAACCAAAGCGCCGATGGCGGCGCAAAGCATGCTCTTGTTCACACCGTAGGGGATCTCGGTGATGACGATCTGCCGCTTGTCCTCCTCCACCTCAGCGGTGGCGCGAACCATGATGTGTCCCTTACCCGTCATGTAGGCTTCCTTAATGCCCGCCGTACCGTAAATGGTACCGTAGGTGGGGAAATCAGGGCCCTGGATGAACTGCATGAGATCCAAAATATCGCAATCGGGGTTGTCCATACGGTACACGGTAGCGTCGATCACCTCGCCCAGATTGTGGGTGGGGATGTTGGTGGCCATACCTACGGCGATACCCATAGAACCGTTGACCAGCAGGTTGGGGAAGCGGGCAGGCAGAACCTCGGGCTCCTTCAAGCTGTTGTCAAAGTTGGGCACCATGTTGACCACGTTCTTGTCCATGTCCCGCACCATCTCGGCGGCGATCTTCTCCATGCGCGCCTCGGTGTAACGGTAAGCCGCGGGCGGGTCGCCGTCCACGGAACCGAAGTTACCCTGACCCTCGATCAGAGGGTGAAGCATATAGAAGGGCTGTGCCAGGTGCACCATAGTACCGTACACCGAGCTGTCACCGTGAGGATGGTAACGACCCAACACCGCACCCACGGTGGTAGCCGATTTGCGGAAGGGCCTGTCGTGGGTCAGATGATCCTCATACATGGTGTAGAGCACACGTCTCTGACCGGGCTTCATGCCGTCGCGCACGTCAGGCAACGCGCGGGAGATGATGACCGACATGGAATACTCGATGAAGGACTTCTTCACCTCATGCTCCATGTTGACGTCTACGATCTTCTGATTTTCAAAGAGGATGCACTCGTTTTCCCGTGCAAGCTCTCTCTCTTTCTTCTTGCTCATGCTGTTTTCTCCATGAAATTGTTAGATATGTGTATCGAAAATAAATGGTATCAATTTTTCGGCTTCAGCAGCCATTGCTCCAATCGGACAAGCCCGTATATAGGAACCGAGAACAGAACCGTCAGTACCCATACGGGAACAAGCGCGCTCAAGATCCATACCGTAGGAGGAATGCCTCTCAAGCGAATACATGCCTCAAGCATAGCCCACAGGCAATGCAGACCTCCGCCCACAAGGGCGAACACGGCGAAGGAGGGGAGATTGTGAGCCAAATACCGCCTGCCCACCGTTCCCGACAGGTATCCGCAGATCACGTACAGGATGGGGTAGAGGAGAATGGAGCTCCCCGCCACCGATGCGTTGGCCAGCCAGCCCGTAAACAGCCCCATGACCGCCCCCTCCCGCTCGCTGTAGATGAATCCCACAGCCATGGTTAAAAGCAGTCCCAGGGCGGGACTTGCGGCCTGCCACCCGAAAAGGGATATATGGATCTTGGAAAGAGCCGTGGTTTCCAATCCCAAAAGTACCAAACACGTCAGCGCCAGAACGGCCGTGAGCTTGATCTGCTCGATCAACACCCGCCTGCCCGATCCCATGGGGGTGTAGTGGATACTCCCCCGCATGATAGGCCGACTCACGGGACACCTCCCGCTGTTTCATAGCCGTCCACGTAATGAACGTATGAGGTCATGATGACAACCTCGGACAGATCCGAAAAGTCCGTAAAGGGTTCTACCGTCGCCTCGGTCGTGCGGCTGAACGCGTTGGAGGAGATCGCGACCACGCGGCCAATGGGGATACCGTAGGGGTACACGCTTCCCCGCCCGCTGGTGACTACCAGATCCCCGATCTCCACGTCAGCCTCCTCGGGAAGCCCCCGCAGAGTGGCACAGCCGTTGTGTAGCCGGGCGTAATCTCCCTCGCACAGGCCGTTTTCGGTAGCCCGGGTGGTAACAGCCCCCACGGATACCGATGTATCGAGCAGCGTGGACACCCGACAGTGGTAGAGTCCTACGTCCACCACCACCCCCACAAGTCCTCGGGGGGTGATCACGGGCATGCCCACCTGAATTCCGGAGGAGGTTCCCTTATTCAACGTCAGCTCGGTGGCAAAGCTGCCGCCCTCTCCCGACGATGAAGAGGAGGATATAACCGAAGCGGCACAAAAGGCGTAATCCTCATGATCCTCCTTGATGGATAGATAGCGGTATAGCCAATCATGCTCATCCGCCAGTATCTCGGCATCCACCAGCTCGGATTTCAAAGATTCGTTTTCAGCCCTCAAAGAGTCGATCTCATTTTGCAGATCCTCCAGATCCGAAAAATAATCCCCGAATCCCGAAAATGCATACTTGACTTGAGCTCCCATCCATTGGAAAGGGTAGATGACCGCCGATCCCACGTCACGCAGGAGCGATCCCCATCCCATCACGGCGAAAACCCCCGAAAACAGAGCCACAGCCAGAGCCAAGCCCAAACATACTATGAAAAAACGATGCTTGATGCGGCTCACCTCCCGAACTCTGCTCAAAACAGGCATTTACCTTATTGCCACAGGTATTTTTTATGATTGTTTATCTGAAATGTCGCACCTGTGTCGTTGTGGAAAAGATTTGTCGTTGCCAAAAATCCTTACGGGATACCGAAAAATTCGGTTTTCCGGAGGTTTTCGAGAAATTATCAACACCCAAACCCGAGCTTTTCCCTGTTTTTACCCAATTTTTCCACAAGGCGACGACAAGGGAATTTTTTCGATGTGCCATAAGACTTTTTGGCTTTTCCACCATACTTAAGGCTCACTTTTCCACACAGTTATCCACATCTTGTGGATAACTACTGTACACAACCCCACATTTTGTCGTCCCCCGCTGACAAATCCATATTCACCAACGACATTACAACGACACAGAGACGACATTTTCCCGTTTTTTTCCTTTTTCAAGGGTGAAAATCAGCCCATTTTAATTCCGTTTGGATTTAAAATACACCTTTTCCGCTTTTCAACAGGACTTTTCCACAACATGTGGGAAATCGTGTGGAAAAGTCAAATTCCATGATTTTGAAAAACCCTTGATCCACAATGGTTTTTCGCTTTTTCGACAAATTGCGGGGAGGATTTTTATTCAAAATGCCTCAAACTTTTCCACAACCCATCAGATATCCAGATTCTCCGCGAACTTGGCGTTCTCCTCAATGAACTGACGGCGAGGCTCTACCTTGTCGCCCATGAGCAAGGAGAACATGGCGTCGCAGGTGATGGCGTCCTCAATGGTCACCTTCAGAAGCGTGCGGGTCTGGGGATCCATGGTGGTCTCCCACAGCTGGTCGGCGTTCATCTCACCAAGACTCTTGTAGCGGCTGGCTTCGATGTTGGTGCCGCCCATTTCCGCAATGATCTGATCTCTCTCCTCGTCGGAGAAGGCGTAACGGGCATCCTTGTTGTTCTTGCTGTTCTTGCGGGAGATCTTGTAGAGAGGAGGCATAGCGAAGTACACGTGCCCCTCGTCGATGAGCTGACGCATGTGGCGGAACAGGAATGTCAGAATGAGGATACGAATGTGAGAACCGTCCACGTCCGCATCCGCCATAATGATGATCTTGCCGTAGCGGAGCTTGGATATATCGAATTCCTCACCAATGCCGCAGCCGATGGCCTGAATGATGGGCAGCAGAGAGGGGTTGCCGTACACCTTGTCCAAACGGGTCTTCTCCACGTTCAGAACCTTACCCTTCAAGGGCAGAATGGCCTGGAAGCGGGAGTTTCTGCCCGACTTGGCGGAGCCGCCTGCGGAGTCTCCCTCCACCAGATACAGCTCGGTCAGCTCGGCGTTGCGCTCGTGGCAGTCAGCCAGCTTACCGGGCAGGGAGGAGCCCTCGGACAGGGCGGTGCGGCGGCTGGTCTCACGGGCCTTACGGGCGGCCTCACGGGCGCGGGAAGCGGCCAGAGCCTTGTCAATGATGATTCGACCCACCTGGGGGTTCTCCTCAAAGAACTCGGCCAGCTTGGTATTGACGGTGTTCTCCACCAGAGTACGGATCTCGGAGTTACCCAGCTTGGCCTTGGTCTGGCTCTCGAACTGGGCGTTCTCCAGCTTGACGGATACGATGGCACAAAGACCCTCGCGAACGTCCTCACCCGAGAGCTTATCGTCTCCCTTGAGAATGCCCGCCTTGCGGCCGTACTCGTTGATGGCGCGGGTCAAACCCGAACGGAAGCCCGTCTCGTGCATACCGCCCTCAATGGTGTTCATGTTGTTGGCGAAGGTCTGCACGATCTCCTCGTAGCTGTCGTTGTACTGCATGGCGATCTCGGCAATGCTGGTGCCCTTCTCGCCACGCATGTAAATGACCTTGTCGTGGATGGGATCGGCGTGCTTGTTCTCGGTGAGGAAGCTGACGAAGGAGCGAATACCGCCCTCGAAGCAGAGATCATCCTCACGGAAATTGCCGTCCTCGTCCGCCTGCCGCTCGTCACGGAGAACGATGCGGATACCCGCATTCAGGAAGGACTGCTCGCGCAGACGCTTCAGGAGGGTCTCATACTCAAAAACCGTCTCCTCGAAAATGGTGGGATCGGGCTTGAAGGTCACCTTCACACCGTGAGGACGGTCGGGAGAAGCCCCCTCGCACTTGAAGGCTCTCGCCACGTGACCTCTCTCGAATCGCTCGGTGTAGTGCTGACCGTCCACCGCATCGTCCAGCTCCAGCCATTCGGACAGAGCGTTTACGACCGATGCGCCCACGCCGTGAAGACCGCCGGCGATCTTGTAGCCGCCGCCGCCGAATTTACCGCCTGCGTGAAGGATGGTGTAGACCACCTCGGGGGTGGGAATGCCCTGCTTGGGATGGATACCGCAGGGAATACCGCGGCCGTTGTCAATAACGGTGATGCTGTTCCCGGGATTGATCACGACCTCGATCTTATCGCAGTATCCCGCCAGCGCCTCGTCAATGGAGTTGTCCACGATCTCGTAAACCAGATGGTGGAGTCCGCGGATGGAGGTAGTACCGATGTACATACCGGGGCGCTTGCGCACCGCCTCCAGGCCCTCCAGTACCTGTATCTGTTTTTCGTCGTATACGACTTCTTCTTCTTCTGCTACTTGATTCTTCTCAATGTCAGCCATGTTTCGTTTCCTTTTCTGAGATGGGATACACAGGATACGTCTTCACCGCTCCGTATATCCGATTGTTTCTGATAGGGGATCTCCCGCGTCTCACTTGGCGGTACCGCCGCCGTCCTCGCCGCCAAAGCTGTTCATACGGCCGCAGAGAGCGGAGGTGGAGAGCTGGGAGAAGTAGATCTTCAAGAGTCCGTCCCGCCGATCCCGATAGAGGACGAAGGATTTGGGAATTTCATCGTTTGCCGCCGAGACCAGCTCCTTCTTCTGAGCCTCGGAGAGATATTTTCTGGTGATCCAGGAGGTGGTGGTACGGTCAGCGTCGAAAATGCCGATGATATCCCGCTCCCGGATGTTGATCTGATTGCCAATGTGTAAATACATACCCTCAATTCTCCTTTCGGGTATAGACCCCATCCTTCACGCGAATGAGGTTTACGGTGTCGCCGAAATTCGCCGCCGACGGATCGCAAGCGGTCATGATGACCTGCCTGCCCTTCATTTCGCTGACCAGATACTCCCGTCGGTGAGCGTCCAGCTCGGAGAGCACGTCGTCAAACAGGAACACAGGCATGTCCCCCGCGGACTCAAAGGCCGATACCCACCCCTCCGCCAGCTTCATGGCCAGCGCTAAAGACCGCTGTTGCCCCTGAGAGGCGTATAAACGGGCAGGACGGCCGTTCAGCGTGATTCGCACGTCATCCTTGTGTACGCCCCACAGCGTGGCTCCTGCGCCGATCTCGCGGTCGTGGCGGGTACTCAGCAGCTCCAGGTACCGCTCCTCCAACCGACCAACGTCGGTAAAGAGCGCTGGATCCTCCCCGTGAGCCTCCAGCCACTCGCTCCCCAGCGTGGGCACGTAGGTCAGCTCGGGAAGCTCACAGCCTCCCTCGTACTTGGTCATCATGTCGGCGAAGCAAGTCCGCACGTGATCGCTGACCTGCCGCACGTACCGCGCCCTGTGCACCGTCACCACAGCCGCCTCACGGGCCAGCTGAGCCGACCACATGGGCTCCGTGGCCTTAAACGTGGCCATATCCTCGGGAGCCCGCTTCAGCAGAGCGTTCCGCTCCTTGAGGAGCTTGTTGTACCGCTGGAGGGATTGAAGGTACAGGGGCCGAAGCTGGGACAGAGCCACGTTCAGATAGTTACGTCTGAGCTCAGGCCCTCCCTGAATGAGGGACAAATGCTCCGGGCAGAAGAGCACCACCCGAAAAGCCCCTACCATCTCGGACATACGCCCGACCTTCATACCGTTCTGCTCCACCACCCGCCGTCCGTGTCCCGAAAAGATACGAACCGACAGGGACTGCTCCCGTATGGAGTCATGGAAGCGATTGACCACGTGGGCATACCCCTCCCCGAAGCGGATCAGCTCCGCCTCCTTAACAGGCCGAAAGCTCTTCCCCAGCGCGGTAAAGTACACCGCCTCCAAGAGATTGGTCTTTCCCTGGGCGTTATCCCCGTGGAGCAGGTTCACCCCCGGCCCAAAGGTGACCGACGCCGAAGGAATATTGCGGAAATTCTCGATCTCAATACTGTGACAAACCGTGTCGACCACCCCACTTTCGATAAGATACAAGATACGAGATACAAGATACAAGATACAAGATACAAGATACAAGATATAGAAATCCGTTTGAAACAGAGCGTATTATCTTGTATCTCTGTATCTCTGTATCTCTGTATCTGCCGAGCTTGCTCGGCAAGTATCTTTTTTTAGTCCTTCATGCGGACAGGCAGCAGCATGAACAGATCCTCGTCGGTGCAATCCTCGTCGTTGGGCTCAATGTTGATGCTGGAGAGAGGAGAGGACATGGAGAACTTCACGCGGTCAGCGGAGCAAGCGCGAAGGCTGTCGATGAGGTAACGGTTGTTGAAGGCGATCACAAGATCGTCACCCTCGTGTCCGATAGCCACCTCGTCGTAGGCAGAGCCGGTGCCGGAGGTCGCGGAGATCTTCATAACGTTCCCCGAAATCTCCAGACGAACGTGGGAGCGAACGCTGCCGGCCACCTTCTCCTCGGTGATGAGGGCTGCATGCTCCAGAGCCGAAATAACGGACTCACGGTCCGCATAAACGGTAATGCGGTGATTGCGCAGAATGATGCGGTTATAGTCGATGTACTCACCCTCAATGAGCTTGGAGAAGAAGGTAATGTCGTCCATAACGAAGACGATGTTCTTACGGCTCATGTAGATGGTGACGATGGCATCCTCATCCTTGTCGTTCAGCAGCTTGTACAGCTCGCCCACCGACTTGTTGGGTAGGATGAATCGGATATTATCCGCGACAGCGCCTCCCTCCAGGCCCATCAGCTCGGCCTCGGTGGTGCAGGTAGCCATCTTAAAGGAATCGCAGGACACCATGTGCAGCTTGCCCTCGCTGATGGAAAAGAACAGACCGTTTAAAACGGGCCGCTGATCGTTCACACCCATGGCGTACAGGCACTTGGCGATCATACCGCGAATGATCTTCTGAGAAGCCACAAAGCCCTGAGCGGAAATGAGACGGGGGATCTCGGGGAAATCCTTGGCGGGCAACGCGGTAAGGGTATGGGCAGAGCGTCCGCTGACGATGGAAGCGGAGTTGCGGTCGTCTACGGTCAGCGTAATGTCGCCGCCATCCATAACGCGGACGATCTGACTGAACTTGGATGCGCTGACAATGGCAGAGCCGGCCTCAATGGCCTCTGCCTCAATGGTAACACGAACACCCTTCTCAATGTCGTAGGTGGTCATGACGCAGGAATTGGGCAGGCTGGCCTCAATGAGGATACCCTCGGTGGCAGCCATGGTCATTTTGGTGGAAACGCCGCTCATCAAAGGAGCGACAGCCGCGCTGAGAATATCCTTGCGAAATACGATCTTCATGAAAAAACTCCTTTATACGAATTTGTGGCTTTGATACGTTCCGTTCGGAAGGGATACGACAAAGTACAGGGACGACAAGCAAGATCAAACAAGCTGCAGGCGGCATGTCGTCCCTTTGGATGGTGCACAAACGCTCAAAGGGCAGTCAAGTCCGCCCTGTCAGCCGTGCACCGGGGGTCGCGCGCTCAACAAACCAACAAAGATTAACAAACCTAACAAGTAGTAGTAAGCGTAGGGGCGGTGGAAACTGTGGAAAACCGAATAACCTAAGACCCACAAGGATTTTTTCGTCACCCTTTCCGACGCGTCCCTGTTGTGATCCTATGGAAACCGAGTGGATATTCTGTGGATACTCCCCCAAAAACAGCCCAAACCCGGGTTTTTAAGCTTCCGGGCACACCGAACTTGTCGTTGTGGACAAATTTCGACGGATATTCTGTGGATAACTCACAAAACCTATCCACAAGACATTGTGGACTTTCCCGGAAAAACTTCCCCTTTCCACAGGCCATGTGGAGAACCGACACCCCAATAACAGGGTTTTCCACAGGTGTAAAAGGTGAAAATAGGCTGTTGTCCCAATAATTTCGTAATTTTCGACAAATTATTTCCACAGAGGGTGTGTAAAAACTCCGCTTTTCCACACCGTTTTCCACAACCTGTGGAAAAGACGGTCTGAAAAGCATGATCACCCCGAAAACCCTGTGGATCTTCTATGGAAACCAAGGGATTTATCCACACGGACACAGGTACGACAAACACATTTGTCATACCCCAACCCTCTTACACGCCCTTGATCTCCTTCACCATTTCTTCCATTTCCGCGCGGAAGGCGGGATTTTGCGCCATGCGCTTTTCAATGGTGTCAATGGAGGAAATCACGGTAGAGTGGTCTCGGCCCAGGATCTTTCCGATGTTGGGCAGGGACATCTCGGTCACCTGACGAATGACGTAAATGGCAATGTGACGGGCATTGGCAATATCCTTAGTGCGCTTGGAACTGACAATGTCCTCTTTCTTGATGTTGTACTTCCGATACACGGCGGCAAAGATCTTGTCCACGGTAACGGTCACAGGCTCCGCGCCGCCCAAAAGCTCGGAAATACAGCTTCTGGCCAGCTCCATGGTCACGCGGCGGCCGGTGAGAAAGCTCTTGGCACCCAGTTTCTTGATGGCACCCTCGATCTGACGAATGTTGGATCGAAGATTCTCCGCCAGGAAGGACAGCACGTCGTCGGGAATGGATACGTTGACCTGATCGGCCTTCTTCTTGATGATGGCGGTACGGAGCTCCAGATCCGGAGGCTGAATGTCCGCGATCAGACCCCACTCGAAGCGGGTCTTGAGTCGATCCTCCAGAGTCTTGATCTCACGGGGAGGACGGTCGGAGGTCATGATGATCTGCTTGCCCGCCTCATGGAGAGCGTTGAAGGTATGGAAGAATTCCTCCTGAGTGGAGGTCTTGCCGGCGATGAACTGAATATCGTCGATGAGCAGTACGTCGCAGGAGCGGTACTTATCACGGAACTCGTTCATAGCCTGTCGAGCCAGAGAATCAATCATCTGATTCGTAAAATCCTCGCCCTTGATGTAAATGACCCGCACGTTGCCGATCTTCTTCTTTAGTTCGTTGGTGATGGCGTAGAGCAAGTGGGTTTTACCCAGACCGCTGGGGCCGTAGATGAACAGAGGATTGTAAGCCTGAGCGGGGCGGTCTGCCACGGCCAAGCAGGCGGCGTGAGCGAACTTGTTGGAGGAGCCTACGATGAAGTTCTCAAAGGTGTACTCGAAATTGAAGGGGGGGAGCGTAGAGCCGATCCCGCCGGGACGGAAGGCTTGATCCTCGGTGGCGGCAGGCGCGGGCTCTTCGTTGGAATCCTGGGAAACGTCGCGAGCGGGCGCATCCTGCATTCTCTGCATGATACCCGGCTCATCGGGAGGAATGATGCTGCTTTCGGTACAGGTCAAAGCCAAGGTCACGTCAAAGCCCAGCATCTCGGAAAAGCGTTTCTCAATATCGGTTTTATACTTGGAGGTAACAACGCGGATCTTAACCTCGGATTCAGCCTTCATGGTAACGGTGGAGCCCTGAAAATCCACGACCTCCAGCTTTCCGAGCCAAAGATCGGTGATCACGTCACTGAGCTCGGGGCGGAAGGACTCCCTGACCAGATGCCAAACCTGGGAAATATCGTCGAGGTATGCCATTGGTATTTCCTTTCTTTTTAAATTTTTGCCGCCCGTAAACCCATATCACCCCTCAGGTGAACAGATCTACGTAGCCACATACGCGCAGAACGGATCATCTCCCGCACACGCGCGCGTGTAATAATATATATATTTAAATTATTATAACATATATCCCCAAAAATTGCAATACCCCTTCTGAAAATTTATGTCGTCCCTATGGAAATGGGGAGTTCCGAAAGGGAAAATTTGAATTGTAAATTTTTTATGAAATAAATAAAAAAGCCGTAAAACAGCGGATGCGGGTACAAGTCACGATATCAGACACCCTCCCTACGGATAAATACCACTCAATAATTTCCAACATCCTCAAAGGTAACGATTCAATCAACCTTCAAATTTGGGTTTAACAGTGAGTTTCAAAATAACCACGTTTCCCAAAATAGCGCAATGGGGCAGGGGCCCCATGTGGCTCATAAAGAAGGCTATGGGTGTCAGTTTTTCTTGGCCTATGTTATTTTTTTGAAAGTTTTGAGGATTCTTAAGGGACTTTTTCAAAAGTCCCTTAAGCGGGTGCAGGGCAGAGCCCTGCCGCCCCCGCTAAACAGCAATTTGAAATATCCACCGAATCATGACTCCCAAAAGATTTCCACAAGACAACGGGTGCGACACTCCCGCACCCAACCCGCAAAAAAATCCCCCCTCGCAACCGCGAGGGGGGATAAAAAGAGCTATGATGAAATTAGAAGGACGAGAGAATTACTCGTACAGCTTCTTCATTCTCTCCAGTCTGTCGAACTTGGCAGCGGCAGTAGCCTCAGCCTTAGCGAACAGAGCAGCAGCGCGCTCGGGGTTGGAAGCAGCCAGACGAGCGTAGCGGTTCTCAGACTTGATGAACGCGGTGTAGTCACCGGTGGGAGCCTTAGAATCCACAGAGAGCTTGTTGTTCTCCAGAGTGGGGTTGTAGCGGAACAGGTGCCAGTAGCCGGCCTCAACAGCCTTCTTCATCTCGAGCTGGCAGTTCTGCATGCCGCCCTTCACACCGTGCATCTCGCAAGGAGCGTAACCGATGATCAGGGAAGGACCGTTGTATGCCTCAGCCTCGGACAGCGCCTTCAGGAGCTGGTTCATATCGGCGCCCATAGCGACCTGAGCCACGTAAACGTAGCCGTAGGACATAGCGATCTCGGCGAGGTTCTTCTTGCCGATGGCCTTACCGGCGGCGGCGAACTGAGCCACCTGACCGATGTTGGAGGACTTGGAAGCCTGTCCACCGGTGTTGGAGTACACCTCGGTATCGAAGACGAAGACGTTGACGTTCTCGCCGGTAGCCAGGACGTGGTCCAGACCGCCGAAGCCGATGTCGTAAGCCCAACCGTCACCACCGAAGATCCAGACGGACTTCTTGTTCAGGTATTCCTTCTCAGCGAGGATCTTCTTGCACAGCTCGTTGCCGCAGTCGCAAGCCTCGAGAGCAGCGATCAGAGCCTTGGAAGCAGCCTCGTTAGCCTTACCGTCGTCCAGAGTGTTGAGGTAACCCTCGATAGCGGCCTTCACCTCGGGCTTCTCAGCAACCTCGGCAAGCTCACGGACGTAGCCGATGAGTCTCTCGCGGATGGCCTTCTGACCCAGAGCGATACCCAGACCGTGCTCAGCGTTGTCCTCGAACAGGGAGTTAGCCCAAGCGGGACCCTTGCCGGACTCACGGTTGACGGTGTAAGGAGTTGCGGGAGCGGAGCCACCCCAGATGGAGGAGCAACCGGTAGCGTTGGAGATATACATTCTCTCGCCGAACAGCTGAGTGATCAGACGAGCGTAAGAGGTCTCGGCACAGCCTGCGCAGGAGCCGGAGAACTCGAGCAGGGGCTGCTTGAACTGAGAACCCTTAACGGTGTTGTCAGCGAAGGGCAGCTCCTTGGAGGAGACGTTGGCCACACAGTAGTCGAAGGAAGCCTGCTGGTCAGCCTCCTGAGCCTGGGGCACCATGTAGATGGCCAGATCCTCGGGCTTGACCTTCTCGCCTGCGGCGGCGGCCTTCTTCTCGGCGGTGGCGTTGACAGGGCAAGCCTTCACGCAGAGGGTACAACCCATACAATCCAGAGGAGAGACGGC
>JAZOOM010000423.1:0-2569 GCA_045655025.1 Eubacteriales bacterium
CCTGCAGCTGGGCTTCTCCAGCGTCATGTTCGACGGCTCGGCGGGGGACTATCAAAAGAACATTACCGACACCCGCGAGATCGTGAAGATCGCCCACGCCTTCGGGGCTACCGTGGAGGGGGAGATCGGCCACGTGGGGGAGGCCTCCGCCAATGACAACGCCGCCACCGACCTCTACACCCAAGTGGACGAGGCGGTGGAGTACCTGAACGCCACGGGGGTGGATGCCCTCGCGGTCTCCATCGGCACCGCCCACGGCGCGTACAAGTCCAAGCCCAAGCTGGACTTTGACCGTCTCACCGACCTCCACGCCGCTCTCCCCGTCCCGCTGGTGCTTCACGGCGGCTCGGGGCTGTCCGACGACGACTTCCGCCGCTCTATTGCCTGCGGTATCTCCAAGGTCAACATCTTCACCGACCTTTGCCTTGCGGGCAACGCCGCCATGGCCGACGGTCTGGCCGCGGGGGAGGCTTACCTGACCATCCGCAACCGCAAGGTGGAGTACATCAAGCGGGCGGTCATGGAGAAAATGAGCCTGTTCGGGTCTGTGGGGAAGGCGTAAAAAATTTTTTTTCGGAAAATTTCGGAAAAGCTGTAAGGAAACGAGGTTTTTTGGTGTCTATATAGGTGAACGGCAAAATATTTGTCCGAAAGGAGTCACGACTATGAAGAGAACAAGTAAGAATGTGTATTTCGCCACAGCAATCATCCTTTTCTCCCTTGTCCTTCTTTTGCTCCCCGCCTGCGCCAATACCGAACATACCGTACAGTTGCTGGACGGTTCGTATCTGGAATACCAAGGCGCGACATATGCGCAAAGCCGCTTCCCCGCGTGGTCCTCCGACCACGAGGGCCAGATCGAGCTGGATCGGTATATCAACTTCCCGTTCTCAAAGCATATGCTCTACCATTCGTACGGGACGGATGCGCCCGTTTACATCGCGGAGGGGTACAGTCTGGATCGGTTCACATGGATCTACTTTCGCGAGGATTACGACCTGACCGCGCAGGTTTATACCGTGGATGATACCAATGTGGAATTTCTCTTTTCGGACGTCTTTTCGCCCGTGGAATGGGATGAGACCATCTCGGAAACGGAGGATTATGAGGAACTGGACATTCGCTTGCGGGAACACCCCGAAATATGCTTTGATGTGGATATGCGCTGTGTGGACGGCATATGGTATATGCACAATTTCGCGGAGATGTGGACGGTGTCGGATGAATTTGTCGGGATGCTGATCGAGGCGGGACTGATGGATGGAGAATCCGCGTCAACGGGTGATTCCTTCGCAGGGTAGGTGTTATTTTTGTAGAATTTTCGGTTGACCCGTAATGAACGGCACTTTTTTGCGTCTATATAGGTGAACGGAAAGTGATTAACCCGAAAGGAGATCCATCATGAAAAAGACCGTTTTATGCCTTGTCGTTATCCTGCTTCTTGCTTTGCCGCTGTCCTCTTGCATGAATCTGCCCGTGAACTACAAACCCTCCAACGGAGCGGAGGGGATTGCGTCTGTGAAGATCTACTACGTGGAAAGCACGAATGGCTATGACGCGTGGAAGGATGCCCCTGATCTGGAGGAGTTGGCTACGGCTTCTGCCGAGGTTCCCTCTTTCCGACACGATAAACTGCTTAGGGACTTGAAAAAACTGAATTTTCAGGACTTCATTCTTTTGGTTCCCATCCCGTCGGATCCCAGCTTTTACATGTACGGTTACATTCTCGCCATCACCTATGAGGACGGAGGCTATGAGTATATCACTCCCAATGGAATCCAAGTATTCGGGGAGAATACAGAGGACTTTGACCTCTCCCACTTATCCTGTGATACCGAGGATTGGAAAAGCTTCATAGACAAGTATGTCCCCGAAGCCGCTTGGAGTACCTCCGCCATTGAAAGCGGCACCGAAAGTACCGCCGTCACAGAGCCGTAACGCCCCCTTTTCAATCGATCCATTTCCCGAAGGGAAATGTACCTCACTTATTACCTATTACTTATTACCTGAAACGGAGTTTCCCATGTCCCTCTCTCCCTCCGCCGTCCCCCTCCTTCTGGACTGGTACCGCCAAAACCGCCGCGACCTGCCCTGGCGGCACACCCGCGACCCCTATCCCGTCCTCGTGTCGGAAATCATGCTCCAGCAGACCCGCGCCGAGACGGTCAAGCCCTACTTCCACCGCTTCCTCGCCACCCTCCCCACCGTGGAGGAATTGGCGGGTGCCGACGAGCCTACCCTCCTCAAGCTCTGGGAGGGGCTGGGCTACTATAGCCGCGTCCGCAACCTGCAAAAGGCCGCCCGCGCCGTCATGGAGCATCACGGAGGCGTGATCCCCGCCGACTTTGAGGCTCTCCTGAAGCTCCCCGGGGTAGGCCGCTACACCGCAGGCGCCGTGGCCTCCATCGCCTACGACATCCCCGTCCCCGCCGTGGATGGCAACGTGCTTCGGGTGCTGGCGCGGCTCACGGGAGACGATACCGACATCCTCTCCCCCCCCGCCCAAAAGACCGCCCCAACTACCCCTGCCCCCCTCCCCCCCCCCCCCCGCGCCGGGGGCCTCGCCCCC
>JAZOOM010000424.1:0-2365 GCA_045655025.1 Eubacteriales bacterium
GGACTTCCCTTGACGGAAAGTCCGTTTTTGTTTGGTATCAATGAACCGTGCCTTTCTTAAAGAACAGATGGATCACCCGTTTGCTGTACCGCTCGGGGTTACGTCCCACGCGGAGGGAGAAGAACACGAACACACCCCAAATCAGAGTAAAGGCGGCAGAGAAAGCCACAAGGGGCCAATACCCCCGCACGTGAAGCCGCGCCGCGTCCTCAAAATCCACCAGGTAGGTGTCCCCCACCGCCAAAGCGTAGATCACGCAGAAGGGCTCCTCACCGTCGTCGGGCTCGTACTGCTTGCTTCCGTACACCGTAACGACAGTCTGCCCGTCGCAGAGTGCCTTGACCGCCTCCCGATCAATGCCCTCGTCCATATCCCGAAGCTCATGCTTCAGCCCGTCTGCGGAACGGAGATAGAGGGTGTTTCCTTGCTCATCCACGCCCTCAAAGACCGCCTCGGTGACGATGCTCTTTTCGGGTGTAGGAGGCGCAAACCACGTGATGATCACACCGGCGGTCAGCATACCCACGCAGATCACGCCCATCAGACAGTACGCGAAAATGATTCCGGCTCCCCCCTCCACGTGGCCGTTAAAGGGATCCCCGTGCTTGGGCTTGATGACGGGAATGGTGCGGCCGCCGTTCAGGGAGCGGTAGCGCTTGCGGAGATGCCGTTCAAACTCAATGCCGCCCACGGCCAGAGTCTCCACCACCACGCGGCGGCGGCCTACGTACAAAAGGGAGTCGGAAAGGGAGGGCCGCTCACGGATACCCGTAATGTCGGTATAGGAAAAGGTGCGCTTAAAGCCCCAAAAATTCTTGCTCGTGAAGCACTCGTCATCGTAGGTCACACGGCAGTTCAGGTGAGTCATAGACAAAACACCGCACAGAAGGACAGCCCCTAAAAAGCAGAGAGCTATCCACGGGGATTCCTCAGAAAGAGCCGCCCACACCGTAAAGGCAATGAAAAAGCCGCCACAGAATGCACCGATAAAGGCGAAGATGGACGGAAGATACACCCGCCCTCGGTCGGAGCGGCGGCGGTCGTTGATCGCCACAAGAACGTCCACAATGAACAGAACAGCCAAAAGAGCACAAGCGGCAAGAATGGCGTAAGTCATGGGAACTCCTTTCAAATTTGGGTTTATCGTGGAGATTCACGCGCCCGCAAGGGCGCATATCGTACTGCGAGGGTTCCACCCCGAGCGGTATATCGTGCCGCAAGGCATATCGCACCCCGAAGGGGTATCTCGCTAAAAAGCAAAAAGCTTAATCATTTTTGCGGTGAACGAGATGCCTGCGGCGCGATATGTGCTTCGCACGCGATATGCCTTGCGGCGTGAGATGCCCTTCGGGCGTGACGGGCCTTCGGCCCGTCAAACAGCAATTTGTATAATCAGCAAACGCCAACCAATCCGCCCTCATCATCCCTTGCGGAGTCTTTCCTCGTCTGCCATAAGCTTGTGCAGCTCATAGTAGCGGCCGCCCAGAGCCACCAGCTGATCGTGATTGCCCTGCTCCACGATCTCGCCGTGGGACAGCACGATGATGTTGTCGGCGTGGCGGATGGTGGAGAGACGGTGGGCCACCATGAGCATGGTGCCGATGTTCATCATCTTCTCCAGAGAGTCCTGAATGAGCACCTCGGTCTCGGTGTCGATGTTGGCGGTGGCCTCGTCCAGGATCATGACCGAGGGCTTGTGGACGATGACGCGGGCAAAGGACAGGAGCTGACGCTGACCTGCGGACAGGTTGTTGCCGCGGTCGCGGACGGGCTCATCCAAGCCACCTGCCAGCTTGCCGATGAAGTGGTGGGCGTTGACGTAGCGACAGGCCTCCATGACCTCGTTGTCGTCCACACCTTCAAGACCCAAAAGGATATTGGAGCGGACGGTGCCCGAGAACAGGAACACGTCCTGCAGCATCTGGCCGAAGTGACGGCGCAGAGCGGAAATTTTGATCTCCTTGATATCCCGCCCGTCGATGAGGATCTGACCCTCTTGAATGTCGTAGTGACGGCAGATCAGGGACAGAATGGTGGTCTTGCCGGAGCCCGTCGCGCCCACGAAGGCCACGGTCTGACCCGCCTCCACCTTGAAGGAGACACCCTTCAGCACCCACTCGCCCGGCACGTAGGCAAACCATACGTCGCGGAACTCGATCTCACCCTTGATCTCCTCGGGCTCCATGGCGTCGGGGGAATCCTGGATCTCGGGCACCATGTCAAACACGGTGAAGATCTTCTCCGCCGAGGCCATGGCAGACTGGAGCCAGTTGAATTGCTCCGCCAGGGACTGGATGGGGTTGAAGAACTTGTTGATGTACATGTAGAAGGTCACCACGGTACCGCCCGTGATCATCTGACCCAG
>JAZOOM010000425.1:0-8717 GCA_045655025.1 Eubacteriales bacterium
CGCTTGGCCTCCGACTTGTACAGCATCTTACCGGAAACCTTGTCGGATCCGTCAGCGTTGGAGTATTCGGTCTCGTCGGTGATAGCAACCCACTCAGGGCACTCGTTGCCCTCAGCGTCCAGGTAGCCCTCAGCGCCCCACATCTTCCATGCGTTGGCGTAGACGGTCTTACCGGAGTCGATAGCGGCCTGCAGGGAAGCGAAGCCCTGGCTGCCGATGGTCTCGTAGGTACCTTCCTGGTTCTGGAAGAAGTATACCTTGGAGTTCTTGATCATCAGGGTGTCGTAGTAGGTGTTAGCGCGGAAGTTCATGAAGGCGGGATCCAGCAGCTGCTTCATGGAATATACGAAGTCAGCAGCGGTGATGGCGGTACCGTCATCCCACTTCAGATCGTCGCGCAGGGTGATCTTCCAAGCGTAGCCACCCTCAGCCTTCTGCTCTGCGGTGTAGCCCCACTTTGCGTCAACAGTGGAGGTAACGTCCTCCAGCTTGGTTGCAGCAGAGTAGTTGGTGGTGTAGGCACCGGCAACGATGCCTTCCTTGTTGATGGAGCCGTCAGCGTTGAACTTCTTGTCATCGGCGAACTTGTAGTCGTACTCGAAGAAAGAAGAACCAATGTAGCTCATGATCTGAGTATCATTGTTGTCGGCGTAGGTGAACTCGTTCCAGTTGCTGGGCATAACCGAGGTGGTAGTGTTGTACTCAGCCTGCTTGAAGGTTGCGGGAATGATCTCGGGTTCCTTCTCGGTGCAAGCCGCGAACACGCTGACTACCATGATCAGGCACAGAGCCAAAGACAGCATGGATGTGAGCTTCTTGTTCATAATCTTTTCCTCCGTTTAAAGATTAAAAAGTTTTTCTCATCATCCGCAAGCCTCCTTATTATGCGCGAAATCATGCCAGAACCTGCAAAACCGCGCAAAAAAAGAGCCATGCGAATATATGGATACGACTATTATATCACAGTCGGCTCCGCTTGTCAACCTTTTTCGTAAATTAATTATGAATAATGTTGATACATTTTTTCAATTTTCGTGTTTCTGCAAGGAATTCCGACCCTCATCCCGCCGAGATCCCACTGCCCCAATCGGTATTAGCGCCCTCCGCCCCCCTTTTTTGATCCATCAGGTAAGCCATGACCGACCGTCGGGTAACGATCCCCACGAACATATCCCGATCGTCCACCACGGGAACAAAATTCTGCTCCAGCACCCGCTCCCACAGCTCGGAGATGGGGGTGTTGACCCGAACGGCGGGAGCGCGGTCGGAGATGATGTCGTCGATCCGCGCCGCCTCCAACGCCTCGGAGGCCAGGCTGCCCATACTCATAATATTCCAAAGGAAATCTCCCTCGTTCACACACCCCAGATACTTCCCTTCTCGGGAGATCACGGGGATGGCGGTATAGCCGTAGCGGCGGAGCTTATCCATACCCTGCCGAAAGCTACAGCCCTCGGTCAGGTACGCCACGTGGCTTTTGGGGATCAGAAAGAAAATGACGTTCATAAAGCGGCCCCTCCTCGAGCCGTTAACAGGACAAACAAGGGCATCTCTGCGCATTCCATGCGCGAAAAGCCGGCGAAGCAACCGGCGGATTTCGTGCGATGAACGTTCAGAAATGCCCTTGAGCGAATACAGGGATCAAAGAAACCGAAGAGGAATCAATCCTGCGCGGCGGTATCGGTTTCCGTAGCGTCTCCCGCGGAGATCTGCTCGTCGCTGTAGGTCATGACCTTGTGGAACACCGAGCCGCCCAGCAGCATGGTCAGGGTCGTGCCGTCGGGGTTGGCGTGGTAGTAGCCGTACTTGTCGGCGGAGCCCAGGGTCAGGGTGAAGGTGTTCTCCTTCTCCTCCCCCTCCACGGTCTTGGTGTAGACCACGGTCATTGTCAGGGTGTTCGCGTCCAGACCGTACTCGGCGAAGTCCTCGGTGCTGACGCTGTAGCAGACAAGGTAATCCATATCCCCCACCAAAAGCTCCAGACTCTTGCCCAGATCGGCGGCGATGGCCACGGGAGCCTCCCCATTCACGGAGCGATGCCAAACCGCTTGGGCGGAGGCATTCTCGGGGGCGGTGCGGGTGACCACGGCGGTGTGCTCCCCGTCGGTGATGGTCAGGCTGACCAGCCCCTCGGCGGCAAAGGCGGGCAGATCGTCAAAGTAGACCAGAGACGTGACTCCCATCTCAAAATCCGCGTAAAACTCTCCGTCCAGCAAGTAAACGGTACTCGGGTCGCCTTGCTTGTACGCACAATACGTTCCATTATATGTATTGTACGCGCCGATACAGAACCCTTGGGTGCCCCCCACCTTATCGGTAAAGGTCACGGTCTTGGCAGGCGTCTTCAAACCGTACTCCTCCAGCTGCTCCTCAGTAACCCCAGTGATGGTCTTCACCGCGGTGATGCCGTACAGAATCGTGGAGTAATTGTAGAAGGCGGAGCCGCTGAGGGGAATGGCGGTGTCCCCCGCCCACGTCCAGACCTTGCCGTCGGCGGAGCGGGTGTACTCCCACAGCTCGGCCACCCCGTCGCCGTCAGCGTCGTAGGTGAAGGACAGAGCCGTCAGGCCGTCCTCCGACACCGAAAACAGTGTCTGAGAGGGCTCGGCGGTATCCGCGGCGGCGGTGGTCTCGGTCTCCTCCTCGGGGAAGACCAGACCCACCACGGCGTAGCCCACGCAGAGCAGAACCAAAACCCCTGCCAGAATGAGCAAATTGCGTAGCTTCTTGTCCATATGCGTGATTACCGTCTCTTTCTCTTGACCCAGATCACGATACCGGTGGTCAGAAGCGCGGCGGGGATCAGGACAACGGTCACGCCCGCCAGGATCCAGCCCGCGCCCGCCTCCACCTTCAGATACTCGGTCTGCAGGGAAACGGCGGTCAGATCATCGTAGGCCGATACAAAGCTCTCGCTCATGAGGCTCATGGCGGCGGCGTAGAAGTAGTAGTTGCCGCCCGAATTGGCGCTGGCCACGGTGTCGGTGAAGGCGTTGGCCGAGGCGAACCAGGTCAGGCTTGCGGTTTTGGCCGTACCGTCCGAGGCGGTGACGTTTTTGGTGGCAGCCACGGCGACCTGCAGCTTACCGGCCTCGGTAAGCTTGGCCGTCTTATCCAGAGACACAAGAACCGCCTTGTCCGAGGTGGTGAACAGAGGGGTCACGCTGACACCCGTGGGCAGGGTCTCGGCCACCGAGATGGCGTGGCAGTTGGGAAGCTGGGGCTTAAATCCGCCCGAGGTCACGTAGGCGGTGGCGGGATGCTGGGTGGAGACGGTGGGCACCAGAGTGTACTGGGAGCCCGAAATAAAGCTGGTGTCACCCTCCTGAACCAGGCCCTTTTGCGCGGACAGGCCGAAGGCCGAAACCACGCTTTGGAGATTGGGGCAGGACTCCGCCACCTCGGGGGAGGTATTGAGCATAAGGGAGCCGCCGCCGTTCAGGTAAGCGGAAATGAGGGAGGCCTCGTGGGGAGTGAGATCACGGGCGGGGGAGAAGAGCATGAGACAGCCCGCATCTACGGGGATGCCGCCCGAGGTAGACAGATCGAGAGTCTGGATATCCAGACCCATGGAATCCAGCAGGCCGTTCAGATCCTTCGAGGGAGCGGTGTCGCCAAAGCCCGTGAGGATGTAGCCGTGAGGAATATACTCGCGGGTCACGTAGTCAAGGGCGGAGGTGAGCTTGGCCTCGGCGCAGAAGGAGTGGACGGTGGTGTGCAGGGAAACGTCGTCCACATTCACACCCTGGGTGGAGAGCATGTAGGCCACCATGGAGCCGTACTGGGAGATGGCGGACTGGAGGGCGGCGGCGGACATGGGCCCCGTGATATCCGCGGGGAGATACTGGGGGAAGAGCTGGTAGGCCGCGATAAAGGCGGTGTTGGTGTAGTAGTACAGGTCGGTGAAATCCAGCACCGTAAAGCGGCGGGCGGACTCCACGATGATGCTGTAATCCGAAATGGCGGAATCCGAATACTTGGAGGTGAAGGTGGGCTCGGCCAGGGGATCCACCACCTTCACGGTGATATGCTTCCCTGCCTCCTCGTAGCGGGACAGGAGCAAGCGGAACTGCTCGTCCACGACACCGTCCTCGCAGAGCCAGTAGACCGTGACGTCCTCGGTCATGCCCGAGACGAACTTACCCGTCTCTTCGGAGATCTCGGTGAGCCCCCGGCCCGAGGTGTCGAATTGGGTGAGCTTGGCGGGCAGAGCTCCCACAAGCAGGTTGACCACAATGAGAGCCGCCAGAAGCAGAACCCCCATGACAAAGCTGTAGGTACCGATCTTGACAGACCGCTTCATGCGGAAAAGTGCGCTATGATTCATAATAGTATACCTCCGCGTGAAATCAGTCCCAGCGCTTCTTGTCTGCCGACTGGACGGTCAGGAAGACAAAGAGAACAGGGTAGGACAAAAGAAGAATGAGGGATTGGATGCTGAGGGTGCCGTACTCGCAGAAGGTAGCGAAGTGGGCGAAGGGAGATATGAACTCCAGGGTGGCGGGGAAAAGGCCCTTGAAGGAATCCTGCGTCAGGATGTAGACCAGCGACAGGGGCACCACGACGGCGGCGGCGGTGATGGCGGTGACGTTGAGGTTACGGGTAACAAGGAAGGCCACGACCGTCAGAAGCAGAGCCAGTACCACGAAGCCAATGAAGGAGATGATAGCGGTGTCGGGGAGCATGTGGGACAAGACGGGGGAGAAAAGCAACAGCGCTGAGGCCACTACGCCGAGAACGGCGGCCACTACCAGATTGTCGGTCAGGGAGGACAGGAACTGGCAGACGGCGATGAGAGCGGCGCCCAGAACAAGGTAGAGCAGGATGGACACGTAGGCGCTCAGATAATTAACGGTACCGAAGCTCCCCAGAATGAGGGGGTAGGCGCAGATCACCAGGCAGGGAATGGCGTAGACCGTCAGCATGGCGAAATACTTTCCCAGCACCACCGAGGAGGTCTTGAGGGGGAGAGAGAGGTAGAACATATCCGTCTTGTTGTGCTTATCCTCGGCCATGGAGCGCATGCAAAGAATGGGGATCAGAAGCAGGAGCGCATACTGGCTATCGGACAGGGCATACTCTATATGGGGCATACCGCTCACCAGATTGTCCAGAAACATCATAAAGCCTACGGCCAGAAGGGTGGTGGCCATGAACAGCCACCCGTAGACGTTGTGCAGATAGGCGCGAAACTCGCGCTTGTAAACGGCAGACATCAGTCGTTGTCCTCCTTATTCTTCTTGTTTCTCTTGGAGGTCAGGGAGAGGAAGATCTCCTCCAGAGAATGCTCCTGCTTCTCCATGGACAGAACCGCATAGCGACGCTCGGCCATGGCGAAGAAAATGTCGTCACGCAGGTCGGCCTCTTTGGTGGTCGTAACACGGAGATCCAGCGTTCCCTCCGCGCTGTTTACGGACTTGACCTCCACCCCGGTGACTCCCGGAATGGCAGACAGCACCCCGCGGATACCGGCCTCGTCTCCCTTGACCACCATGAGGAGCAGGGTCTCGGGATTGACCTGCGCCTCCAGCTCGGCCATGGAGCTGTCCGCCACCACGTGACCCTCGGAGAGAATGATGACGTGGTCACAGAGCTCGGAGATTTCCGAGAGAATATGACTGGATATGATCACAGTCTGCTTCTCACCCAGCTTGCGGACAAGGGCGCGGATCTCGGTGAGCTGCTGGGGATCCAGACCCACGGTGGGCTCGTCCAGAATGATGATGTCGGGGTTTCCCAGCATGGCCTGGGCAATGCCCACGCGCTGACGGAAGCCCTTGGACAGATTGCGGATCAAGCGATCCTTCACGGAAAGAAGATCGGTGACGTTCATGACCTCCTTGACCTGACGGTCGATGAGATCGTCGGCAACGCCCTTAGCCTCCGCCACAAAGGTCAGATACTCCGCGGGGGTCATGTCGGTGAACAGAGGGGGCTGCTCGGGGAGATACCCGATCTGCCGCTTGGCCTCGGTGGGCTGGTCACAGATGTCGTACCCGTTGATGAGTACGGTACCCTCCGTGGGAGAGAGACACCCGGCGATGATGTTCATGGTGGTGGATTTGCCTGCGCCGTTGGGGCCCAGGAGACCGTAGATACGGCCGTTGCGGATCTTGAAGCTGACGTTCTCCACGGCGGTCTTGCCTCCGTAGACCTTGGTCAGATTTTGTACTTCGATCAAGCTATTGTCCTCCTTCTCGGTGGATTTTCGGCTACACCACGGGGGCGTAGCGTTACGTTACCCTTTATTATATATCACAACCCCCGCGGGTGTCAAGTGGGAAGAAGGATTTTTGCCCCGTATCGAAAAAAGTTTACAGGGTAGAACCGTTTGGCCGCCTCCCGAGAGGGTAAATTTGACCAAACTTTGTACAATTCTTCAATCACACATTGACAGGCGATCTGTTTTGTGATATAATAACAATGAACAGTTATATTCACCGAAAGGATTCGGGACAAATGCCAACAAAATCGGTCAAAATCACCGAAATTTCCACCTCCATCCGAGAACCCGACGTAACTCCTCCGAGCCCCATCCCTCCCCACAGAAAGCCCCTGGACGAATTTCTGTTCCACGAGGGCACTGCTCGCCGCGCCTACGAATATCTGGGTGCCCATGAGGAGACCGACAGCGACGGACGGGAGGTCATCGTTTTCCGCGTATGGGCCCCCCACGCCCGCGCCGTGTCTGTGGTGGGAAGCTTCTCCGATTGGGAGGAGGGACTGCCCATGACCCGCGCCACGGGCAACGGCATCCACCTGCTGACCCTCCCCGGAGACCGCGTTCCCGACGGAAGCATCTATAAGTACCGCATCACCGCCGCTGACGGGCGTGTCCTCCTCCATGCAGACCCCTACGGCCGCGCCATGGAGTGCCCCCCCGAGACAGGCACCCGCTTCTTCCGCAAAACCGCCTTCCGCTGGCACGATACGGGCTGGCTGAAGCAGAGAGCCGCCCGCGCCGCCGAGGATCGCAAATACCCCATGAACATCTACGAGGTGCACGCAGGCTCCTGGAAATACAACGCCGAGGGCGAGCCCCTGAGTTACCGCGAGCTGGCCGACGAGCTGGCCCCCTACCTCAAGCAGATGGGCTACACCCACGTGGAGCTGCTCCCTGTCATGGAGCACCCCTTCGGAGGCTCCTGGGGCTATCAGGTCTGCGGCTACTACGCCCCCACCGCCCGCTACGGCGACCCCGACGACTTCAAGGCCTTCGTGGACATCATGCACAACGCAGGCATCGGCGTCATTCTGGACTGGGTTCCCGCCCACTTCCCCAAGGACGCCCACGGCCTCTACCGCTTTGACGGACAACCCCTTTACGAATACGAGGATCCCACCAGACAGGAAAACCGGGGCTGGGGCACCTGCTGCTTCGACGTGGGCAAGAACGAGGTCATATCCTTCCTCATGTCCAACGCCTACTACTGGGTGGAGGAATTCCATGCCGACGGTCTCCGCGTGGACGCTGTGGCCTCCATGCTCTACCTCAACTACGACCGCCAGCCCGGTGAGTGGCATCCCAACAAGAACGGAAGCTACGAAAATCTCGAGGCCGTGGCCTTCTTCCGCCTGCTCAACGAGTCTCTGCGGGAGGATCACCCCGACGTCATGACCATCGCCGAGGAATCCACTATGTGGCCTCACATCACGGATTTCACCGAGAACGGTCTGGGCTTCACCTACAAGTGGAACATGGGCTGGATGAACGATACCCTCCGCTACGTCAAGGAGGATCCCATCTTCCGCCGCCACCACCACGGACATCTTACCCACATCCCCTCCTACGCCTTTATCGAAAACTACGTCCTCCCCATCTCCCACGACGAGGTGGTGCACCTCAAAAAGTCCTTCCTCGACAAAATGCCCGGGGACTACTGGCAAAAGTTTGCGGGTGCCCGCGCCTTCGCCGCGTGGATGATGACCCTCCCCGGGGCCAAGCTCTGGTTCATGGGCTGTGAGATCGGCCAGTTCGCGGAGTGGAGCGAGGAGCGGCAGCTGGACTGGTACCTACTGGACTACGAGTTCCATTGGAAGCCCCAGCACTACTTCGCCGCCCTGAATAATCTCTACCTCACCACCCCCGCCCTCTGGGCCGAGTACACCGACGTGCCCGAAAAGTCCTTCGAGTGGCTGGAGGCCTACAACGCCGAGCAGAGCATCATCGCCTTCCGCCGCATCTCCCGCGAGGGGAGTGACGTGACGGTGATCCTCAACTTCACCCCCGTGGCCCACGTGGATCACAACATCAATGTTCCTCTCCCGGGAAAGTACCGTGAGATCTTCAACTCCGACGATCCGAAATACGGCGGCAGCGGCATCCTCAACACAGGCGATATGGAGGCCTTCCCCGTGGAGGGCAATTTCCTCCACCGTGTGCGGATCAACGTACCGCCCATGGGGGTGACGGTGTTGGAGAGAATCGACGACGAAAACGAGTAATGCCTGCGATACGGGCGCACACATAGGTGCGCCCCTACCCCCGTGTCGTTTATTTTCCGTCCCCATGATTTCCCCTCGGTAGGGGCTCTCTCATCTTTGTTAAATTTATGCGGTTTAACCGCGATCATAAAAGGAGGCACCAACATGATCTTCAGAAAGAAAGAGTGCGTAGCGATGCTGCTGGCCGGCGGTCAGGGCTCCCGTCTGTACGCCCTCACCAAGAAAGTCGCCAAGCCCGCAGTACGCTTCGGCGGCAAGTACCGCATCATCGA
>JAZOOM010000426.1:0-6205 GCA_045655025.1 Eubacteriales bacterium
AGCCCTGCCGCCCCCGTAAACAGCAATTTTCAAACAATTATAGGCCATTGGATACAGTATAGCACATATTTCGGGGTGTGTCAAGCACGGAGGGCGTTGGGCTCTTGACATTTGGGGGAAAATGTAGTACAATGAAAAAAACGAAAGGAGCGTTCCTATGTTTCCCATAGGTCTTTCCACCTGCGGCGCCCCCGTGACCCCCGAAATGCTCAACGCCATGCGCGAAAGCGGCGTGACTCATATCGAGCTGTCCTACAGCAAGGAAGCCTACGATCATATGAGCCTATACGACGCCGCCGACATGATCCGCGCCCACGGTCTGATCCCCCATTCTATCCATCTCCCCTTCTCCCGCGATCTGGATCTTTCCCTGACCGATCGGGAGCATTATGCCGCGGTCATCAGCTGTCACGCTGAGATTCTGAAGGCAGGCTACGATGCGGGTATCCGCACCTTTGTCGTGCACCCCTCCTCCGAGCCCATTGCGCCCGAGGATCGTCCTGCCCGCTTGGAGCAGGCCCAAAAGAGCTTGGCGCTCATGGCCATGTGGACGGAGCAGATGGAATGCACGCTGGCTGTGGAGAACCTGCCCCGTACTTGCCTCGGCAACTGCTCCGCCGAGATGCTGGAACTGCTGTCCGCCCACCCCGCCCTCCGCTCCTGCTTCGACACCAACCACCTGCTCGGTGAGGATGCCGTCGCCTACATCCGCGCCGTGGGGGACAAGATCGTGACCACCCACGTATCCGATTACGATTTTCTCAACGAGCGGCATTGGCTTCCCGGGGAAGGGAAGCAGGACTTCTTGGGGATCCTGTCGGCTCTTCGCGAGGTGGGCTACGCGGGGCCTTGGCTCTACGAATTGGGTTTGGCCGCCCCCAAGACCATTGTCCGTCCTCGGGAGCTGACCTATGCCGATTTCGGGGAGAACGCGAGAACCCTGTTTGCGGGACAGAAGTCCGCTCCTTTGGGAACGCCTGTCGCGGGGCTGGGGATGTGGGCGTAAAAGTCCCCCCCCATCCCACAAGAAATTTTCGGAAAATCTATTGACAAACGGTGACGACTCTTGTATAATGTTGTCATCATAACAAGGTAGAGGTGCGGTCTTCAAGAGTAGGACGGGAAAAGCAGTGCGGTACTGCCGTCCGAAAGGGGAGCTCGCCGAAACGGGTCTCGCCGCCGCAGGCGGGGCGTGTTGGTGTGTAGGATAATATCCTGCATACTGTCACAGAGTTCTGTGGAGCGCTATCGGGTCAATACGTTTGGTGTGCGTTTGTATATCGTCACGTATGGGAGCCGTGGGTTTCACGGCTCCCGTTTTGTTTATCCCAAGTCCTTGCACAAGAAAGGAATTTTTATCATGAAACGCAAAGTCATTCTCAATGCGGTGGTCATCGCCGTGATGCTGGCTCTGTTCGTGGTTCTGTCCCTCATCGTGGATAACGGAGCGGTGGGCAGCTACGTGGACGGCGACGGCTTCATCATGACCCAGGAGCAAGTGGATGCCTACGTGGCCGAGGGCGGCAGTCTCGACGACCTCTCCACCGTGGACACCCCCTACTACGCTACCTACCTCGCCCTTCTGCCCCCCGTCATCGCCATCGTGCTGGCGCTGATCACCAAGGAGGTCTTCTCCTCCCTGTTCGTGGGCGTGCTGGCGGGCGCTCTGCTGGCTACCGACTTTAACCCCGTGGGTACCCTCACCGCCATCGTCAACGACGGCTTCATCGCCTCCACCGCCGACGCTTGGAACGCAGGTATTCTCATCTTCCTCGTCCTTCTGGGTATGATGGTCGCCCTCATCAACAAGGCGGGCGGCTCCCGTGCCTTCGGTGCATGGGCCCAGAAGAACGTCAAGACCCGCGTGGGTGCTCAGCTGGCAACCTTTGCCCTCGGCGTGCTGATTTTCGTGGATGACTACTTCAACTGCCTCACCGTGGGCAGCGTCATGCGCCCCGTGGCCGACAGCAAGAACGTCTCCCGCGCTAAGCTGGCCTACCTCATCGACGCCACTGCCGCTCCCGTCTGCATGATCGCCCCCATCTCCTCTTGGGCGGCCGCCGTGGCAGGCGTGGTGGTGTCGGTCAACGGCCTGTCCCTGTTCATCAAGGCCATCCCCTACAACTTCTATTCCCTCTTGACCATCGTCATGATCCTGGTCATCACCCTTCTGAAGTTCGATTACGGCCCCATGAAGAAGCATGAGATCAACGCTCTGAACGGCGACATCTTCTCCGAGGGTGAGAAGCACGCCGGTGACGGCGAGGAGGCCGAGTACAACGCCAAGGGCCGTGTCATCGACCTGCTCCTCCCTGTGGTCTTCCTGATCGCCGCCTGCATCATCGGTATGATCTACACCGGCGGCTTCTTCGACGGCGAGAGCTTCGTGGATGCCTTCGCCAACTGCGACGCTTCCGTGGGTCTGGCTCTGGGCTCTGCCGTGGCGGTCATCTTCACCACTATCTACCTCATCGCCCGCCGCGTGATCTCCTTCAAGGACGCCATGTCCTCCCTGCCCAAGGGCTTCTGCGCTATGGTCCCTGCCATCCTGATCCTGTGCTTCGCTTGGACGCTCAACGGCGTGACCGGTACGCTGGGCGCCGCCGTCTACGTCCACGACCTCATGGCCGGTGCCGCCGAGGGTCTGACCATGCTCCTGCCCGCCATCATCTTCATCGTGGCCTGCTTCCTGGCCTTCGCAACGGGTACCTCCTGGGGCACCTTCGGTATCCTCATTCCCATCGTTACCGCCCTCTTTGAGGTGGGTGCCGACGGCTCCATGCCCGAGCTGATGGTCATCGGTATCTCCGCATGTCTGGCCGGCGCCGTCTGCGGCGACCACTGCTCCCCCATCTCCGCCACCACCATCATGGCCTCTGCGGGCGCCCAGTGCAACCACGTCAACCACGTGTCCACCCAGCTCCCCTACGCCATTACCGTGGCCGCCGTTTCCTTTGTGTCCTTCATCATCGCGGGCTTTGTCCAGAACTGGCTCATCTGCCTGCCTATCTCCATCGTGCTGATGGTGGGCACCCTGCTGGTCATCAAGGCCATCACGGGCAAGAAGGTGTGATCCGTTTCGGATAACTGTGTAAGCCTTACCCCCGCCCAACGGAACTGTTGGGTGGGGGTTTTTGTCGGAATATTCTGTGGGGGCTTTCGTGGGCGCATTGACAAGCGGCGCGCTTTGTGGTAGAATAGGGGTGGTATTCATGGGAAGGACGGTGTATTCTATGAAGAAATTGTTGATGACGGGCTTCGATCCCTTTGGCGGGGAGGCGGTCAATCCTTCGCGAGAGGCGGTATTTTCTCTGCCTGAGGTGATCGGGGCGTATGAGGTGACGCGGATGGAGGTGCCTACCGTATTCGGGCGCGCGGCGGAGGCGGTGCTGGGTGTGGCTGAGGAGCTGTGCCCCGACGTGATCCTCTGCGTGGGGCAGGCCGGAGGGCGGAGTGCCATTACCCCCGAGGTGGTGGCCATCAATCTGCGAGAGGCATCCATTCCCGACAACGGGGGGAACCGTCCCGTGAATCTGCCCGTGGTACCCCACGGCCCTGCGGCGTATTTTTCCACGCTTCCCGTGCGGGACATGGTGGCCGCCATCAAGGAGGCGGGGATTCCCGCTCAGCTGTCTTACTCGGCGGGAGCGTTCGTTTGCAACGATCTGCTGTACACCCTCCTGCACCGATACGCGGGCACGCCTGTGCTCGTGGGCTTCATCCACGTTCCGTATCTTCCCCATCAGGCCAAGGAGGGGGTGCCCTCCTTGGCATTGGAGGAGATCGTTACGGGGTTGACCGAGGCTGTACGGGCTTTACCGTGAGGACATTAGTCGATTTAGGAGAAAATAATCCGATTTTTCGCCTTTGGCTGTGTTCCCAACGTATCAACAGACCCAAATTTGAAAATTTTTCAAAAATTCGATTTTTCTAAAAAATCTGTAAGGTTTCGCCATTTTTTTGGTGTCTTATATAGTGGAGCCACTTGAAAGGCGAAGCATAGACGTCGTTTCCTTCGGTGCCGTATGTTTCTATGCGGGGTGGTTTCGTGCATATGACTAACCACAATGGATGGTAGAGAGGAGATTTTTGCCATGAATGATATTGAATATCGAAGATATTTACAAAATCAAAAGGGGAAACTGACATCGGAAGAGAAGGAATGGTTAGCGACCCATCCAATATATAACGATAATTTCGGTTGTTCGGTATTGAGAGCGGACTGTATCATCATGGATCCCAAGGTGCTGTATTTGATAACCGTAACAATGGAGAGCTGTCATACGGCATCGCGTATAACGCCCACGATATCGGTTCCGTTAAGGAAAGGCTATATCAAAACAAACGGGTTGGTGTATAACATTGATCACGTTGCAGTGCCAAAGAATGGGAAAATCTATGTACTGAGTACTTGTAACAGTAAAGATCATCCTACAAGCCAAGTGGAATACTATTCCGATTTAGGCTGTTTGGAGGTTTCTTATGATTGCGAGATAACCGATCACCGAGGATATAAATATTGGGGAAGCAGTAAAATGATCCGCGATTTAGGCATGCAAAAAGAGCAGGTTTCGAATTCGAAAGTGATTTATAAATGTAACGACGTGAATCACAAGACATTCGAAAGCTGTATATTTAGTGTTGAATGGCATCCATTGTAACTACTATGGATGGTTTTTGATTATTAGATTCTTCCGGGAAGCCGGAAAATAGGAGGTGAACCCATGATTACAAACGACATTTTTTCCGCCGAAGAAAAACGATTGTTAGATTTTATCCTGACACAAGACTTTGCAGGGAAAAACGAAACCGTCCGGTATATCAATTCGCTATCAGCCGAACACATCGTTCGGGATAATTCGCCGTACTATAAAATCATGGAATTCCGAACCCCCGATATTCGGGAAGGCTATTTGGGAATGTCCACTATGATTTTGATTCAGGTGGTCAGAAACGACGGGAGCGCCCCGACCGTTTTTACCTTATACGCGAAGGATGGTTTGCCTTTCGAATATGAAATTTATAATGCAGATAGCAGCGCTATGGATATGGAAACTATTTTAGACGGAGAATTGGTTGTCGGGTAAAAAAGCAGGCGCACAGCTCGAAATGGAGCTGTGCGCCTGTTCGATTTTGGTCGGTTTAAGCGATCAAGCGATGAAGCGGTTAAGCGGTGAGCCGACCGATCCGACCTGTGTTGGAAATTCCCGACGGGGGATCAGATCTTGACCTCGGCGTGAGCCTCGGCGCTGCGGTAGATGGCATCCAGCATCTTCTGGACGGTCAGCGCGTCCTCCATGGGGGAGACGGGGGTCTTGCCGGTGTTCAGGCAATCCACGAAATGGCGAAGCTCCTCCACGAACATGTTGTTGGGAGTGACCTCGGGCTGGACGTCGGCCAGGTAGCCCTCCTCGTTCTCACCGTAGACGGTGAGAGGCTCAAAGGAGCAGCCTGCCTTGCTGCCGAAGAGGGTCACGTCGTTGGCCTCCTGACCGTTGATGGCCCAGGCGATCTCGGCGGTCATGGTCTTGCCGCCCTCAAAGCGGAAGAAGACCATAGCGGAGTCCTCGGTGTCGAAGACGCCCTTGCCCTGACCCAGAGGGCTCCAGCGGACGATGCCCTTGGTCTGGAAATCACCGATGCGGTAGGAGGTCTCGGCGGAGCAGGAGATGGGGGTGGGTCTGCCCATGAGATACCAAGTACGGTCGATGGCGTGAACGCCGATGTCCAGAACGGGGCCACCACCTGCCAGCTCCTTGTCGGTGAACCAGCCGCTGGGGGTGCCTCTGCGGCGGACGTAGCGGCACTTGGCGGTGTAGATCTCACCGAACACGCCCTGCTCGTACAGCTCGCGGCACTTCATGGCCTCGGCCATGTAGCGGGTCACCACGGCCAGCATGAACTGCACGCCGGCTTCCTTGACGGCCTTCTCCATGGCCAGACCCTGCTCCAGATTGGCGGCCAGAGGCTTCTCGCAGAGGATGTGCTTGCCTGCCTTGGCGGCGGCGATGCACACGGGAGCGTGGGCGGCGGTCCAGGTACAAATGTCGATGTAGTCTACGTCCACATTAGCCAGTAGCTCCTCGACGGAGGCGAAGTAGTGGGGGATGCCGAACTTCTCGGCGGCGGCCTGTGCCCGCTCGGGGACGATGTCGGCGATGGCGACCACCTCAACAATGTCTTTCAGCTCCATGTAGGAGGGCAG
>JAZOOM010000427.1:0-9271 GCA_045655025.1 Eubacteriales bacterium
CCCCCATGCAAACACCAAAGCTCAGTCCCATACAGAGCAGGATCGCCGCCGCCACCGCCGCGGCCTTCCCCTTCCCGCGCCTTCGAGGGGACTTCCTCCCACGCCGTACAGGCGGCGCGGAGGAGGCCTCCCGCGGAATGAGAGCCCCCAAGGACGCGGGCTCAGCCTCCAGAAGAAGCTCGTCGCAAATACCGTCGGCGTACCCGAATATATGGGACTCCCTCACGTTGGAAACGCCCCGCTTCGCCAGGATTTTGCGGAGTCGCTCGCGGATACGGCTGATGCGAAGGCTGACGGCCTCCCGACTCAGCCCCATTTCCTCGGCTATTTGGGCGTCGGTCAAGGCGTACCAGTAGCAACGGATGAAAATAATACGGTCGGTTTTGGACTGCTTGCTCAAAAACCGATTGACGAGGGCGGCGATCTCCTCCCTGTCCCCACCCGAGGCGGGGAGCTCTGCCCCGTCGTAGCGGCGGCGCATGGAGAGATCACGGGTCTCGCGGGCCAAAAACAGCTTCAGAGAAACAGGTCTTTCATGAGGAATGGCATCCCAAGCCCTCTGAAGGGCGAGATGGGTACAGTCGTCGGCATCCGACTCACGGCGCAAAACGTTCCGAGCAATCGCCCGACAGTATGCGCCGTAGGTATCCGCCGCGGCTTGTATGGCCTGCCCGTCACGGGCAAGGCAGAGGTCGATGATCTGAATATCTTCCATGAATGGCTCCTTTCGTGGGCGTATCGGCCGTCCCGCCGGCTTATTCCATGTAGGCAGTAGGGAGTCTGGGAAGCTGCTTATTGATACCGGTTCGATTGCAGAGCTTGACCCAGTGGGTAAAGTTGTGCCCAAAATGGATATCCTCCAACGCGGTGCAGCCCTCAAACATGTTCTCCCCGATGGTCTGTATATTGGAACTCAGTTCCAGCATTGTCAGGCCGGTGCAACCGCTCAAAATGCGGTCACCCAGACGGAGGGCTCCCGCCGTGGGGAAGTAGAAGCGGGTCATCCCCTTGCAATCGCGGAAGGCATCGTCTTGGATCTGACGGACACTCTCGGGAACGACCACGATCTCCAGATACGCCCGCCCCTCAAAGGCCGCCTCGCCAATGATATAGATCCCCTCCTTGGGGATGGTCGCGCCGTTGACCCCCACAATCAGCTTTCCGCTGTCGCGCTTGATCAGACAGCCATCCTCCTCATAGAATACGGTGTTCTCCGCGGGGATGGATATATCCCACAGAGCGGGACAGCCTCGCAGGGCGAACTCTCCCAGCGTAGTCAGAGAGGCGGACAGGTGCACCTCCCGCAAGGACGGGCAATCCCGCAGAGCACTCGCTCCCAGCGCCGTGACTCCGTCGGGCAGGACCAGCGCGGTCAGCCCGCACCCGCGGAACGCCTCGTCCCCGATGGAGAGAAGCCCGTCGGGCAGAGTCACCCGCTCCAGCGTGCTCACCGAGTAAAAGGCTCGGCTGTGGATGCGCTTTACGGTGTCGGGCAGGATCACCTCGGTGGGTGTGCGGGAGAGGGAGGACAGGGACAGCTCCCCCACCGCCGTCACAGGCAGAAGGCCATAGCCCTCCAAATAGCCCACGTCGGGCAGGATCAGCGTATCGGAAACGTCCCCCGAAAGCCCCGTCAGCATGACACCCGCAGGCGCGCCGTCTACAGTCTCGTCGGGATCCGCCTGTACCGTAAAGAGGGTATGGCACCCCTCGGTCAGCCCGCAGAGCATGCACGCCCCCTCGCGGTAGAGATGCTTCCCTGCCACGGGCGTATAGGAGACGGTCTCGCCGCACCGCTCGCAGTACATGGGCGTAGCCATACCCGTAAAGCAAACCGTCGGACTGCTACCGTCTGTGAGCTCGTAGACGTGATCGCAAACGGCGGCCGTGTCTTCCTCGGTATCGGTCTCCGCCTCGTCGGGCCACAGGAAGGCCTGAAGGGTGGGGAACCGTCCCAGGAAGGGCATGGCCTCCGAGGCAATGATCCCGCCCCGCGTCAAGCCCGTCAACGTCCCGAAGCCCACGCCCAGAGTCAGGCCGATGGAAGCCGCCGCCACAAGGAGCCTACGGATCAGCCGCCTGCCCGAGGACAGGTTGGAATCCTCGGAGGGGATCAGAGCCTTCAAGCAAGCAGGCTCAGCCTCCAGAACGTACTCCTCGCAGATACCGCCCACAAGGGCGTATATACGTTCCCCGCTCATACACGGTACCCCCTTTCGGAAAGGAAGATCCGAAGACGCTCTCGGGTACGGCTGAGACGGAGGCTGACCGAGTTGCGGGTCATGCCCATCTCCTTGGCAATTTGGGTATCGTTGAGCGAGTACCAGTAGCGGCGGACGAAAATGACGCGATCGGTTTTGGATTGCTTCCCCAAAAACTCGTTGATGATGGCGGTCAGCTCCCCCTCGGTCTCCTCGGTGGGGGCGGGAATGCACTCCTCCAGCTCGGAGAAGGACACCACCATATCGGGATCCCGTTTGTCGGCACGGCGGGCGCGCAAACGGTTGATGGACAGATTGCGAACGATGGACGCCAAAAAGAACCGCAGGGAAACGGGGCGGGTCGGCGGGATGGAATTCCAGGTCTTCAGGTAGGTGTCGTTGACACACTCCTCCGCGTCGGGCTCTGAGTGCAGGATGTTCATGGAGATCGTCGTACAGTAAGCGCCGTACTTGTCCGCCGTATGCCGAATGGCCTGCTCATCGCGGGCAAAGTACAATTCTATGATTCGTTCATCTTGCATGGATAGGTGGCTCCTTTCTTTACTCGCGGGTCAGTCGTGTGCAAATGAAGGAAATTGCTGTTTAACGGGGGCGGCAGGGCACTGCATGCCGAGCAAGCTCGGCGGCCCCCCCCAAGAACCTTTTGCAAAAGGTTCTTGGATCTCCAAAAATCTTTAAATAATCATATTTATCAATATGTTTTGAAAGTTTTTGGAGTTCTTAGAACTTTCGCAAACTTTGCCGTAGGCAAATTTGCCCCGAGCGTAAGCGAGGATGTTTTCAAAAAGGTTCTAAGCCGCCGGAGGCCGTGCCCCCAACGCACCGACAAACCCCAATTTGAACATTTCACAATCAAATCGCAATTCATAGAGGGCGCGCTCGGTGGCAACCCCTCTACCTTATAGGACACAAAAAAATCCCGTTTTTGTCAACGTTTTGAAAAAAACGCCAAAAATTGAGACACGTCAAGCTCCGCCGCGCATAGGCCTCCGACATCCCCACAAGCAGACTCTCGCGAAAGAATCCTTACGTTCCAGAAAGAAACAGCCGCCTCATGCTCGAAGCGGCCGTTCCTTTATATACTGCTGGGATTGAAATCAATGCTGAGAATGGGCTTGCGGCTACCCGCCGACTCCCGGGAGAAGGAGGTCAGCATCTCCCCGAACATGGCCCGCGCCCGCTTGTTCAAGCGGCACTTGACCACCATCCGCATCCGATACACGTTGTCCACCCGATACACAGGTGCTTCGAAGGGGCCGAAGGCCACAATGGGTACGTCACGGTATTCCCCCGTGTTCAAGCGGCGAAGCTCCTCGGACAGGCGCAGGCACGCCTTTTGCAGCTCCTTCTCCTCGGGAGAGGTCAGAGTCAGCAGCACCATGTCGCAGAAGGGCGGGAACTGGAGCAAGCGGCGGAGACGGATCTCATTTCGGAAGAATTTCTCGTAGTCCTGGGCACAAGCCAAACGGAGCACGTCGCTGTCGGGATTCATGGTCTGAATGATGGCCAGTCCCGCCTTGTCCGCCCGTCCCGCGCGGCCGATGACCTGGGTCAGCATGGAGAAGGTACGCTCCCCCGCCCGATAATCGTCCAGATACAGGGACATGTCTGCCATGAGCACACCCACCAGCGTCACGTCGGGGAAATCGTGCCCCTTGGTGACCATCTGCGTGCCCAGAAGAATATCCGCCTCCCGATTGCGGAAGCCGCCCAACAGCTCGTTGTAGGCCGCCTTGGTGGTGGTGGTGTCCGCGTCCATGCGCATGACCCGCGCCGAGGGGAAGGCCGTCTTCAATTCCTCCTCCACCCGCTGGGTGCCGTAGCCCATGCGGATCAGGTGAGACGAGCCACAGTCGGGACAGACCGTGGGCACAGGGCCGCGGCTGCCGCACCAGTGGCAGACCAGCTCCCCCTCACGGGTGCTCCTCTTTACGTGGTAGTTCATGGCCACCGAGCAGCGGGAGCAGGAAATGGCCTTTCCGCAGGAGCGGCACACCGTCTGATGGCTGTAGCCCCGTCGGTTGAGGAACAGAACCGATTGGTTCCCCTCCCCCTTGACCCGCGCCAGCTCCGCGGCCAGATCCTCCCCCAAGGGGGACAGATTCCCCTGCACGGTCTCCCCCCGCATGTCCACAATGCGCACCTCGGGCAGACGGGCAGAGCCGTACCGACGGGTCATCTTGATGAGGGTGTATTTCCCCTCCATCGCCTTCTGATAGCTCTCCAGCGAGGGCGTGGCCGAGGCCAACAGCATGAGGGCATTCTCGGTGGCACAGCGGTAGCGGGCAATGTCGCGGGCGTGATATTTGGGATTCTGATCCGATTTATAGGTGTGCTCCTGCTCCTCGTCCATGACGATCATGCCCAGATTCGGCATGGGCGCGAAGACCGCCGAGCGGGTGCCCACCACGATGGGGGCTTCCCCCATGCGAATGCGGCGGTAGGAGTCCAGCCGCTCCCCCGCGGACAGGCCCGAGTGAATGACCGCCACCCGATGGCCGTAGCGGTTGTGGAAGATGCCCAGCATCTGCGGGGTCAGCCCGATTTCGGGGAGGAGGACAATGGTTCCCTTCCCCCGATCCAGCATGCGGTCGATCATTTCCAGAATGACACAGGTCTTGCCGCTCCCTGTCACGCCGTGAAGCAGGGCGGCCTTGGGCTGACCGGATAGGGCAAGCCCCTCCAGAGTGGCCACCGCCTCGGCCTGCTCCTCGCTGAGAGAGAAGGGGGTGCGGATGCCCGTCCCCGCGTCGGTTGCGGAAAGCCCCGTGACCTCCCACTCCTCCACGGCCAAAAGACCCTTGTCCACAAGGGCCTTCAGCTGAGCCGTCCCCGCGCCCGAGAGTTCCTTGATCTGCGCCGCGGTCATCCGCTCCTCGGCGGTGATCATGACCTCCAAAGCCCGCTTCTGCAGCTCCGAGACCACGCGAACAGCCCCCTTGTCCCCCCGCAACGCCGCCTCCAGCTCGGAGAGAGGGCAGGCGGGATAGTAGTAGGATCGGGTAGGCGTTTCGGGCTGGCGAACCTCCAGCACCCGTCGGATCAAGCCCTTGTCGCAGAGCCTCGTGAGAGATGCGGCGGCCTTCGCACCAAAACGGGTCTTGACGGTCTGGGTAGATACCGTCCCCCGTGAGCGCAGATATTCCAGCACCATGAGATCCGGGGCGGAAAGACCGGCGCGGTGCTTCTCCATGCGTGCGGGATCGTCCTCCGCCATGGAGTAGTACTCCACCAGCGTAGCCAAGGCCGAGGCGGGCACCACGGTGCGGACAGCCTCCCCCAGGGTACACAGCGTGGTCTCCTTCAGGTAGAAGCACAGGCCAAGCTGACCCTCGGAGAGGAACAGCTTTTCCCGACACACGCCGTCAATGGGCTTGACCTTGTCGGTGGGCAGATCACGGGGCAGCGCGGAGGCATCCCCCACCGAAACCACCACGCCCAGCTGCTTGCGGTTGCCCCGTCCGAAGGGCACCGTCACGAACGCCCCCCGTACTACCCCGTCCGCCATGTAGGGGGGGACAAAATAATGGAAAACACCGTCAATGGAGAACGGGTTATCCAGTATATGCACGCCGCAATAGCGCGCTACGGATTCCGATTCCATGGCGGTGCCTCCTTGGTATGGATTGGGGATCACGGATCAGTCTTCCTCGCCGCCCTCGTCCTCGGCGGTCTCCTCGAACAGCGCCTCGGCCTCCTCGGACAGGTCAGCCTCCTCGCCCTCTGCCTCGGTCTCACCCTCGGCGTTCATCTCGTCCTCCTCAGCGTCCAGACGGAGCTCCTCGTAGGGACGGTTGATGCCGGCCAGGATCGCCTGCTCCTCCTGCTCCTGCAGGGCGGGATCCTTGTGAACGATGGTGTACTCACCCTTGTGAATGCGGCCGATGGCCAGCTTAACGGCCTTCTCGTCGCGGACTTCCTTGTCGATCATGGTGTTGAGGGGCTTGTCGGTCTCCTTGTTGCCGGTCATCTGACGCTCGGCCTCCACACGCTGACGGGTGTACTCGTTGGTGATCATGCGGGCGCACTTGGCGGTAGCCAGCGCGATCTCGTAGCGGTTGTACTCACCGCCCTTGGTGAGCTCGGGAATGGTAGGGTAAATCATGTCTGTATCTCCTTAATTCTGTTTTTACAAATGTTATGCCTCGTCCTCGGCCTCTTCCTCATCCATAGCCATGTCGCCGCCGTTCTCCAGGCGGTTGGCAATGGTCTCGGTCTGGATGGCGGCCAGAATGACGTGCTCGGAATCCGTGATGATGACGGCGCGGGTCTTGCGTCCGCAGGTCACGTCGATGACGCGTCCGTCATCCTTTGCATCCTGAATGAGACGCTTGATGGGGGCGGAATCGGGGCTGACCAAGGTGACGATGCGATCCACGGCGACCATGTTGCCGTAGCCGGTGTTGATGAATTTCATAGCTGTATCCTTCCTTATGTCAAAGCGGGTTACTCAATATTCTGAATCTGCTCGCGGCGAGCGTATGAACCGAGATTATTCAATATTCTGAATTTGCTCGCGGATCTTCTCCAGTTCGCTCTTGACCTCGGCCACGGTCTGCGCCATGGCGGCATCGGAGCATTTGGAGCCGATGGTGTTGATCTCACGGTTGGTCTCCTGGAGCATGAAGTCGATCTTGCGGCCCACGGCCTCGGAGGACTTGAACAGACCCTCCAGGGCATCGAAGTGGGAGGCCAGTCTCACCAGCTCCTCGTCGATAGCCACGCGATCGGCGTAAACGGCGCACTCGGTGATGACCCGATTCTCGTCGAAGGTCGCCCCCGTCTCCCCCAGAGCGGCGCGAAGCCTCTCCTCAAAGCGGACACGGTAGGAGGCCACGTTCTCGGCAGAGCGGGCGGCAATGGTGGCAACCATGCCCCGAATGCCCTCCAGCTTGGCCAGCACGTCGGAAGCCAGTCGCGCACCCTCCCGCTCGCGGGCGGCCAGGAAAGCGGTCACAGCCTCGGTGACGGCGGGGGACAGCTTGGCCCAGATCTCGTCGTCGGTCTCGGCGGTGTCCTCCTTGACGGGCACCATGACACCGGGCAACGTCAGAAGACGGGTGGCGGTGAGATCGTTCTTCACCCCCAGCTCGGATTCCAGCAGGGCGGCGGCGTTCAGATAGTTGCGGGCGGCGGCCAGATCGGGCTCGGTGAGGGCGGCACCCGTCTGAGCGCGGGTATCGGTGAGGGTCACCGAGAAATCCACCTTGCCGCGGCTGACACCCATAGCGGACAACGCAGCCTTGATGCGCTCCTCCATGGCCATCCACGCCCGAGGCAGACGGAAATTCAGATCCAGATAACGGTTGTTGACCGAGCGAAGCTCCACGGTCAATTCATAGCCCTCTCCCGCGACGGTGGCGCGGCCGAAGGCAGTCATGCTTCTCATATTCTGCAATGTTCCTTTCGGAAATAGTGTTGGCATATCTATACATTTTCTATTTTACACGATTTTCAAAATCTTGTCAATGGTTTTTGCAAAACTTTGGATTGCTTGCACAAAAGAAATTTTGCAAGAGGGAGAGCGTTGGATAAAATGACGGAGCAGGAGCAAGAAGATCTTCAAATTGCGGTTTATCGGGGTAAGGCCACCCACTTTCCCTCTGCGGCAACGATGGGGGTCAAGGGGGCTTTGCCCCCTTTACCCCCGCTCGATTGCAACCCTAACTCCCCGACAAACCCAAATTTGAGCCAATTTAAAAAAATATTTCCCCTTTTCCATCATATTTCCCCATTTCTTCCGTCTTATATGGTATAATAGAGCTGTCCTCGCTCTTGATTTTGCATTTTGCATTTCGAATTTTGCATTTTCCCGAAAGGAGGCCCTTATGTCCACCCCCCGCCCCTTGACCGACGCGGAGATCGTTGCCCGCTACCTGTCTCGCAACGAAGCCGCTATTGAGCACACCGACCGCAACTACGGCGCGTACTGCATGTCGGTGGCCATGAATATTCTGAACAACCGCCCCGATGCCGAGGAGTGCGTCAACGACACCTACCTGCAGGCATGGCGATCCATCCCGCCCCACAAGCCCACCGTCCTGCGGCTGTTTCTGGGCAAGATCACCCGCCGTTTAGCCATCGACAAGTACCGAGCCAACAAGTCCCGCAACCGCGAGCTTGAGGTAGCCTTGGAGGAAATTGCCGAGTTCCTCCCCGCCCGTGAGGAGGATGACGGTGAGCTGCCCTCCCTGCTGGCGGATTTCCTCGCGTCCCTCCCCGCCGAGGAGCGCAATTTCTTTGTCCTGCGCTACTACCACGGCCACTCGGTGGCGCGGCTCTCCAAGGCCTTCGGCATGAAGCCCAACAACCTCTCCGCCCGCCTCTACCGCACCCGTGAGAAATTACGGGGCTACCTTGCCGAAAGGGGGTACCAAGTATGAAAAAGGATCTGACCCGCGCGTTGAATGCCTTTGCCGCTATGGACACCCTGCCCGAGAGCATGGTGCTGGAGGCCGAAAACGCTCTGATCGCCGCCGAGGGCGGCAGACTCGCTCCCAAGAGGATGAAGTCCGCCGGTCTGCTTCCGTCTGAGAAAAAGCGGGGCGGCAGACTCGGAGATCTTTCTCGGAGCGGGTGGTGCGCCGCCGTCCTGTCGGGCATCGTGGCCATCGCCGTCCTCATCCTCGTCCTGCGGGCGGGGAGAGAGCCCACGGTCTACCCGCCCCCCGTACAGCCTGCGGGAAGCAGTATCACCATGAGCGACCACGGCGCAGATTTCACCCTCTCCATGGAGTTGGAGGACTACCCCGACGGCACCAACCGCTTCACGGTCATTCTGACGGGCAAGACCAAGGGAAAGGCCATCTCCATGCGGGGCGGCTGGCACCTGGAGCGTCTCACCCCCGAGGGAGCCGAGGCTGTGGAGATCTCTTACACCGAGGAAGCCCTCATATCCGCCAAGCCCGGTCGGGATGAATACGCCACCCTCTCCAAGTCCATCTTCGGAACGGGCACGGGAGGAGGCTTCCCCGCGGGCACCTACCGCCTCCACGCCACGGAGTATGACGGGGAGAAGTACGTCTCGGGGGCCTACTGTACCTTTACGG
>JAZOOM010000428.1:0-5156 GCA_045655025.1 Eubacteriales bacterium
CAGCCTCGTCCTCCGTTACGACACGGTCAGATGCCATGAAGCAGAGGCAGAGCGAAACGAAGGATGCTTTTTTGGCGGCGGGCAGGGAATCGGCCAGCGTGTCGGCCTTGCGGCGGCATTCCTGAGCACCCAAGGCGCGCATGCGGCGCAGGGTATCCTCGTAGCTGTCCTGACAATCCAGCAGGTCGCCTATGAAGCGGTGCTCCTCCGGAGACAGCTTGCCGTCGGCGGCCATGAAGGCGGTCAGGAGCGTGAAAACACCGTCCTCCTTGGCACCTGTGATTCTCCCGGGATGAGCCAGCTCCTCGCGAAGGTCTTGGTAGCTGCGCCGTGCGAAGGCCAACAGCTCATCGTAGGAAAGGGAAACGTACTGCTGAATGAGGGTATCAAATCTGGACATAGAGGCCTCCTTGGGGGGAATGGAAAAGGGAAGAGGGGTATCCTGCAGCGGCAGGCTACCCCTGTTGCGTGTGAGTTGATCGTTGATCGTTAATCAGTCGATCAGACGGTTGATGAAGGCGACCTCGTCACGGGTGATGGTCTCGTCAACGGCCAGGAAGCAGAGGCAGAAGGATACGGCGGCGGTCTTCTCCTCGGAGGACATGCGGTCGACCATGCCGTCAACCAGCTGGCGCGCCTCGTCGGTACCCAGATTCTGAACGAAGTCCAGATTGTCTGCGTAGCTGTCATCGCAATCCAACAGGTCGTTGAAGAACTTGTTCTCCAGAGCAGTAAGCTTGCCGTCAGCACCCAGACAAGCGGCGGTCATCACGGCGACAATCTTGGAAGCGCCGGCCGCACCGGTACTGTCCACGATGGTGCCGATGAACTGGGACAGGCTGAACTTAGCCAGACCCAACAGCTCATCGTAATCCATATTCACGTACTTCTGCAGAAGCTGATTCAAGTTTGCCATGGGAAAATACCTCCATAAAATAGAATACAACTTATTGTAGCACGAATTGTGAAAATTGTCAACAGATTTTTAAAAATAAATCCGTATTTTGCTGATTTTGCCGATTGTTTACGAAGGCGAGCACAAAAAAGACTGCCGCAACGCTGTACGGCAGTCTTTTTGCAACGCGGAGGAACGGATCAATCCATCAGACGGGTGAAGAAGGCTACCTCGTCGCGGGAGATGGTCTCGTCCACAGCCAGCAGGCAGAGGCAGAAGGAGAGGAGGCTTGAGGTAGCGGAGCGGTCCAATGCATCTACCAGGTTATCCAGCACCTCCTCAGCGTCGTCATTGCAGTGCATGGCAATCAGATCCTTCAGAGTATCGTAGCTGTGGTTGGCATTCAGGATCTCGTTGACGAACTTGCACTCCAGGGCGGTGAGCTTGCTGTCCGCGCCCAGGCAGTTGGCCAGAAGCATGACAACGATCTGGGTGGTGGGATCCTCACCGGGGAAATCCTTGAAGAACTTCTCCAGAGCGGGGAAGAGGTCGTGCAGATTTTCGTTTGCCATATCGACCAGCTCATCGTAGGACATGTTTACGTAATTTTGCAGCAACGTGTTGAATTTGGACATAGGAATATCCTCCTTAATAAATTGTATGGTTCATTGTAGCATGAGCGGGGAAATTTGTCAAGACGTTTGAGGGAAAATGTTGACGCACACGTTTTTTCGCGAAAGCGCGCGCCCCGCCGTTTACGCGACGCAGATGAGCATCACCAGCAGAGCCGTGCCCAGGATCATCCACAGGATGCCCAGGATGGACAAAAGGTGCCAACGCTTTCTATGAGCCGTTTTGTGTGCCAGGACAAAGCCGACCACCATGGGGGCAACGGGAAGCAGGATGCCCAGCATGATCACGGTGGCGTAGGCCATGCCGATGTATCCGTCTTCCACGGTATTGATGGAAATCTCGGGCTCGTACTCGTAGACGGGGGTGGTCAGAGACAGGTTTCCGACTCGCTTATAGAAGGCGTCGCTGACCTCTTGGGTCAGAGGAACAAGACTCAGGGTATTGGTGGTCTTGGGGAGAAGCTCGGCGTTGACAGAGAGGCAGCTGTCGGGGAGATCGGAGACGTCGGCATAGAACAGTCCCTCCTCGGTTTCGAAGACGTATCCCAGCAGGACGCCGTAGTAGTCACTATCCTCCATGCCGAAGATCTCATAGCGGTTCACGTCCTTCAGCTCGAACAGGGTGTAGGTGGTGGCGGAGGAGGGATCCAGCTCGGAGAGATCGCTCAGGAGCAGGGAGCTGATGGTCGCCGTGTAGGCCGATCCCATGCAAATGATGTGCCGTGACACGCCCTCTCCGGAGGAGAGCTTGCGAAGGGTCTTCTGTCCTTCGCTGGAGGCCAAATGCAGATCCGCCTCGTCCAGATAGAGGAAATCCGAGGCGTAGGCGGGGGCTTCCGCGGTGATCCGCAGCTTTCCGTATTCGACGGAGTTTTCATAGTAGAAGCGGTTGAAACGGAAGGCGCGGATGCGGTTGGTCAGATTCTCTGCGGGGGTGTAGGCGATGGTGCTGCCGTCGGGGAAGGTGGCGTTGAGCCCGCCCGTCGAAGAGACGTATTCCCAGGTGGTGTAGAAATCGTCTTGGGCAAAGGCGGTCAGCATACTGCCGGACAGAGCCAGCATCAGGGACAGAGCCAGGAGCAGACCCCGGAGGATGAGGTGATGATTTCGGATTCGTTTCATGATCGTATCCTCCTTTACGCCAGATTGAGCTTTCGCTCGATCAGGTTGACGGTGATGAAGTGAGTGACGGCGGCCATGCAAGCGAAAGCCAGATCCACGATGAGGATGACGGCGGTCAGAGACAGGCCGGAAACGGGGTTGCCCGCGCTGAAGCAGATCTCAAAGAAGCCGACGAAGCCGGAGGAGAGGAAGTAGAAGGCGAACTGCCATATGGTGGACAGTACGGTGGTCACGCCGTAGTAGATACCGATGGCGGCCAACAGCTTGTGCTTCTTGGCGATGACGGAGCCCACGGTCAAGCACAAAAAGATCATGCCCGAGGAGAAGAACTGAGTAATGAAGGGGAGGGGAAGGAGGGCGATGCCCCAAGCGAGGAACCAGCCGCTTCCATTTAGGTCTGCCAAATACTGAATGCCCTCGAACAGGGACTGAAAGACCACGGTATTGAGGAGCTCGCCGTTCTCCGAGGGAGGTACCACCAACAGCATCAGGGACACACCCAGGATGCAGAGCAGAACCATGGAGGTCTCTACGATGGTAGCGGTGAGCACCTTGGAGAGGTAGAGGGTGGAACGCTTCACGGGGAGGGAGAAGGTCAGGTATCCCTCGTCAGTGTAAAAATGGGTGTAGGTGCGCCAGTAGATCAGAATGATGCTCACGGTCATGGCGGCGAAAATGGCGAATACGCAGAGGAAGGCGAGCAGGCCTCCGAAAATGGAGAGCATGAGCAAGACTCCCGAGGGGTCGGGATTCATGGTGGATTCCGCCAAAATGCGGATGGACAGGGCGGCGACCAGGAAAGCACCCGCCATGGAGGCGGCCAGGATCCACCAAATGCGGCCTACGGCCCGCAGATCGTATTTTAAGCATTTCTTGAGCATTTGAATACCTCCCGGAACAGTTCGTCCAAAGATTTGCCCCGTTCCTCACGGACCTCGTCGGCGACGCCGGAGAGCAGGATCTGGCCGCCGTTTCCCATGAAGGCGAATTCGTCCAGAACGGGTTCAATGTCGTAGATCAGATGGGTGGTGATGATGACGGCGGCATCGGAGCTGTAGTTGCCGATGATGGTGGAGAGGATGTAGTCGCGGGCCGCCGGGTCTACGCCGCCGATGGGCTCATCCAGCAGGTAGAGCTTGGCACGGCGGGACATGACCAGCACCAGCTGTACCTTCTCCTTGTTACCCTTGGACAGGGCGCGGAGCTTCATGCTCGGGTCAATGGAGAGGTCAGCCAGCATGCGGCGGGCGCAGAGCTCGTCGAAATCGGGGAAGAAGTCGCGGAAATAGGTGATGAGCTCCTCCACGCGCATCCAGGAATTGAAGTAGGTGCGCTCGGGGAGGTAGGAGATGAGGCCGTTGGTGGCCTCGGAGCGGGGAATGCCGCAGATCTCAATGGAGCCGCTGTCAGGGACGAGAATGCCCGAGATCAGCTTGAGCAGGGTGGATTTACCGCAACCGTTGGGGCCTAGCAGTCCCACGATCTTGCCGCCCGACAGGGAGATGTTCAGATTGTGGAGGACAGGTTTGCCCGACGTGTAGCTCTTGTTCAGATTGGTACAGGTGAGAATGGGTGAACTCATGGGGATGACTCCTTTCATGTGGTGGGGAAATCGGTCGTTTCGGTAAAGGCGCGGATGCCTTCGATAAGCTCCTCGGGGCTGATGCCCACAGCTCCGGCCTCCTCGATCAACCGAGCGATGGTCTCCCGACGCAGGATCTGACGGGCCTCGTTCAGCGCGTCGGTGTCTGTGGTAATGAATCGGCCCACCGTACCTCTTGTGACGAAGAGCCGCTCCGCCTCCAGTACGGCGAAGGCTTTCTGCATGGTGTTGGGGTTCACCCCTGCATCAAAGGCCAGCTGGCGCACCGAGGGGATCTGCTGATCGGGGGAATAGACTCCGCTCAGAATGTCGGCTCGGATGCGGCTGACGATTTGCAGGTACACGGGTGCCCGTGACGTAAATTGCCATGCCATAGGGGGATCACCTCCTGTTCTGTTGTGTTAATACAATCATACATCCAAAACGGGCGGTTGTCAAGGGGGAATTGAAAATTTCGTAGGGTCGAACAAAACAAGGATGGCTTTTTTGGAATAAAAACACAAAGAAAAGCCGACCTGCCCACGGCAGGTCGGCTTGTAGGGGGAGGGAAGGATCAATTCTCCCGAATCTTATCCAGCTTTTCCATCATGCGGGACAGGGCTTTCTCCACCTGTCTGTCCAGCTTGGCGTAGTCCGAGGATACGGTATTTTTGCCGCTGCCCATGATCTGACGGAACTTGTCGTGGAAGCTGACGAGGGCGTTGGTGTAGATGATGCCGGCGTCGATGTAGACGTTGTCCACGATGATGTCGAACATTTCGGCGGACTGGGGATCCGTGGCGATCTTGGTGCGGAGGGTGGTTTCATAGTAGGCGGGGCGGACGGACTTGTAGCTCATGGGGGCCATGGCGTCCATGACGGCACTCATCTGGTCCAGGCCCCCGCCCGGAACGGTGGTGGGAAC